>CAMCUN010000041.1 GCA_945878995.1 Polaromonas sp. YR568
GGAGCCAGCCTGCTGGCGAATGTTGGCCTGAGGCGATGCTTGCGCGGCGGCACGATTCGCTTGCAGGCAAGCTCCTACAAAGTCAAGATGGCCCTGACTCTGTAGGAGCCAGCCTGCTGGCGAATGCTCGCCTGAGGCGATGCTTGCGCGGCGGCACGATTCGCTTGCAGGCAAGCTCCTACAAAGTCAAGATACAAAGACAAGATACAAAGACAAGAACGTTCAGCGCGTTTTGGGCTCGGTGATGAACGCGACTTTGCGCAGCCCTGCCTGTTGGGCGGTGGCCAGGGCCTGGGCCACGCGTTCGTAGCGCACATTGCTGTCTCCCCGAATGTGCAGATCGGGTTGCGGATCTTTGGCGGCCAGGGCCTTGAAGCGATCGGCCAGGGCTGAGTCGTCAAGCGCTGATTCATTCAAGAAATACTGGCCTTGCGCGTTCACTGAAAAGACCACCACCTCGGCCTTGGTGGATTGGGGCGTGCTGCTCGCGCGTGGCAGGTCCACGTCGATTGCGTGCTTCATCACGGGAATGGTGACCATGAAAATGATGAGCAACACCAGCATGACGTCCACCAGGGGCGTCATGTTGATTTCGTTCATCACCTCGTCGGTGTCGTCTTGGGTGCCAAAGGCCATGGGGTCAGTCCTTTTGGGCGTTGTCGAAAGCTTGGCCAACAGCCTTGCCGCTGCCCACGCGCGCACCCGTCATGAGGTAAGCGTGCAGGTCGTGGGCAAAGCGGCCCAGCTTGTGCAAGATGCCTTTGTTGCCACGCACCAGGGCGTTGTAGCCCAGCACGGCCGGAATGGCGACGGCCAGGCCAAAGGCCGTCATGATGAGCGCCTCGCCCACCGGGCCGGCCACTTTGTCGATGGAGGCTTGGCCGGTGGTGCCTATGGCCACCAGCGCGTGGTAGATGCCCCACACCGTGCCGAACAAGCCCACAAAGGGCGCGGTCGAGCCCACCGAGGCCAGCACGGCCAAGCCGGTTTGCAGCCGGGCGGTGAAGTCGTCCACCACCTGGCGCAGGTTGCGCGTGACCCATTCATTGCGGTCCAGCGCGTCTTGCAACTCGGCCTCGGTGCGGCTGTGGTGGCGGGCTGCTTCTGTGCCTTGCTCGACCATGAGCCTGAAGGGGTTGGCAGCGTCAGCTCCTAAGCTGGCCAATCCGCTGGCCAAGTCCTTGCTCTGCCAAAAGCGCTGAGCGTTCAGCGCCAATTTTTTATAGCGCAGCACGTCCAGGGTCTTGAGCAAGATGATGGTCCAAGACGCCAGCGACATGAGCAGCAGCAAAATGGCCACGGACCGGGTGACCCAATCGCCTTGGGCCCAGACGTTGGCGATGCCGAATTCAGAATTCATAAGGGGAGTTATCCAAAAAAGGTAAGAGTTGACCCGTCAGTCGGTCAAGTTGTACAAAAAATCTTGCACCATGCTGGTCTGGGTGGCCACGCCATTGACCGTGGCCGGTGTGAAGCGCTGCCTCATGGCATCTTTTATGGCGGCAGCATCGAGCCGGGGAAACCCGCTGGTTTTTTCAATTTCTGCTTTTTGCGGCTTGCCGTCCGGTCCCACCCAAATGCGCACGACACTTCTGCCGCTTTCTCCCAGACGCATGGAGGCTTGGGGGTAGCTATTTGTGGTGTCTATTTTGCCTATCAGTCTGGCTTCCGTGGGCGGCTGAGTGGGTCTGGGTGGTGCAGCGGGGGCAGTGGGCTGTGCGGTGTCGCTCGGGGCGGGCCTGGCGGGAGCAGGTGGCGCGGCAGTGCTTGGCGCCGCAGCTTGAACCGCAGGTGCCGCCGTGGCAGCGTTGGGACTGGGCGCTGTGATGGGGCTGTTCACTGGGCTGGGGGCAGGTGCCGGGGACGGGGCCCGTGTAGGAGCAGGGGCCGGTGCAGGTGCAGGTGCAGGTGCAGGTGCAGGAGCAGGTGCAGGTGCAGGAGCAGGTGCAGGTGCAGGTGCAGGGGCCGGTGCCGCTTGGACAGGCGGCGGAGTGGGTGCCTGGGCGAGCGGCTTGGCGAGCGCAGGCGGCTGGGGAAGCGGCGCTGGAGGAGGCGGAGGTGGAGGTGGAGCTGGTGGAGGTGGAGCTGGTGGAGGTGGAGCTGGCGGAGGTGGAGGCGGTGGAGGCGGTGGAGGAGGTGGAGGAGGTGGCGGTGGTGGAGGTGGAGGTGGAGGCGGGGCAGGGCGCACATTGGGGGGAGGCAGCATCACCTGGGCGATCAACTCGGCCTTGACGATCACCTCGGCGGGCGGTTTGGCCAAGCCGTGCACCAGCGCCCACAGCCCGAGCCAATGAGCTGCCGCCACCAGCGCGAGGGCCAGAAGGAGGCGGCGCAAGTTTTTCACAGTGAAGGTAGATGCTGGCATGGGCTCAATGGTGGCTCAAACGCGGGCTGAGGGAGTCAGGCCGGCTCAATACACCAGCCGCTCAGGCCGGATTTCTTGCAAGATGGTGGTGGCAATCTCTTCAATGGACTTGGTGGTGGTCGACAGCCAGCGTATGCCTTCGCGCCGCATCATGGCCTCGGCCTCGTGTATTTCTGAGCGGCAATTGTCCAAGGCTGCGTACTTTGAATTGGGCCGCCTTTCGTTGCGAATTTGGCTCAGCCGCTCGGGGGCGATGGTCAGGCCAAAGATTTTTTTGCGGTGCGGCACCAAGGCCGGGGGCAGCTGGCGGCGCTCAAAGTCTTCAGGAATGAGCGGGTAGTTGGAGGCCTTGAGCCCGTACTGCATGGCCAAATACAAGGACGTGGGCGTTTTGCCGCTGCGGCTGACGCCCACCAAAATGACATCGGAGCCGGCCAGGTCGCGGTTGCTTTGCCCGTCGTCATGCGCCAATGAAAAGTTGATGGCCTCAATCCGTGCGTCGTATTCCTGGCTTTTAGACGCGTCCGAGAACCGCCCCACCCGGTGGTTGGACTTGATGCCCAGCTCGGCCTCCAGCGGCTCCACAAACATGCCGAACATGTCCAGCAGCATGCCGTTGCAGTTTCTGACCACCCGCAGCACATCCATGTTGACCAAGGTGGTGAACACAATGGGGCGCTTACCTTCGGCTTCGGCGGCGTGGTTGATTTGCCTCACCGCCTGGTGGGCCTTGTCCTCGGTGTCCACAAAGGGCAGGCGCACATGGCGGGGCTTGATTTCGAACTGGGCCAAGATGGCGTTGCCAAAAGTCTCGGCGGTGATGCCGGTGCCGTCGGAGACAAAGAAAACAGTGCGTGTAGGCATGGGGTGTGGACAGTCTTGGGGGCCTAGGGCGACCCCTACAATGCCCCCAATTATCGAACGTCTATTGCCATGGCCCGCTCCAGCTCCTCATAAAAACACCAAAGCTGCCCGCCGCCCCTGGTGACCCTCCGGTTTTAAACCTCCTGGAATCTTGTCATGTCTGCATTGTTTGAGCCGACCGCCCTGGTCGTTGCGTTTGAAAAACTAAGGATGAGCGACGTCGAGTCCGTGGGTGGCAAAAACGCCAGCCTGGGCGAGATGATTTCGCAGCTCCCCACCGGCCCCCAGGGCGTGCGCGTGCCCACCGGTTTTGCCACCACGGCCCATGCTTTTCGCTTATTTTTGGCCCACGGCGGCCTGGACGCCAAGATCAACCAGCTGCTGGCCCAGTTGGACACCGAAGACGTCAATGCCCTGGCGGCCGCGGGCGCCCTCATTCGCGGCTGGGTTGAAGCCCAGCCTTTTCCGGCCGATTTGCAGCAAGCCATTGGTCAGGCCTTTGTCACGCTCAGCGCGGGCAACGCCCAGGCCAGCTTTGCGGTGCGCTCATCGGCCACGGCCGAGGACCTGCCCGATGCCTCTTTTGCGGGCCAGCAAGAAACCTTTTTGAACGTGGTCGGCATTGACGAGGTGCTGTACAAAATGAAAGAGGTGTTTGCCTCGCTCTACAACGACCGGGCCATCAGCTACCGCGTGCACAAGGGCTTTGCCCATGCCGACGTGGCCTTGTCGGCCGGGGTGCAGCGCATGGTCCGCTCTGACCTGGGCGCCGCCGGCGTGATGTTCACCATGGACACCGAAAGCGGCTTTGAAGACGTGGTGTTCATCACCTCCAGCTACGGCCTGGGCGAGACCGTGGTGCAAGGCGCGGTCAACCCAGACGAGTTTTACGTGCACAAGCCCATGCTGGAGGCTGGCCACCGCGCCGTGATCCGCCGCAACCTGGGCTCCAAGCTCATCCAAATGGAGTTCAGCACCCCGGAAGAGAAAAAAGCCAGCGGCAAGTTGGTGAAAACCACCGACGTGCCGGTGGAGCTGCGCAACCGTTACTCCCTCACCGATGCCGATGTGGAGCAGCTGGCGCGCTACGCGCTCATCATTGAAAAGCACTACGGCCGGCCCATGGACATTGAGTGGGGCAAAGACGGCGGCGACGGCAAGCTCTATATCTTGCAGGCCAGGCCCGAGACCGTGAAAAGCCAGGCCAAGGGCCAGGCCGAGCAGCGCTTCAAGCTCAAGGGCACGGGCACGGTGCTGGCCGCCGGCCGCGCCATTGGCCAGAAAATTGGCACCGGCCCGGTTCGCCTGGTGCACCACATCAGCGAGATGGACCAGGTGCAGCCCGGCGACGTGCTGGTCACCGACATGACCGACCCCAACTGGGAGCCGGTGATGAAGCGGGCCAGCGCCATTGTCACCAACCGGGGCGGGCGCACCTGCCATGCCGCCATCATTGCGCGTGAGCTGGGCATCCCGGCCGTGGTCGGCTGCGGCGACGCCACCGACAGCTTGAAAACCGGCATGTTGGTCACCGTCAGCTGCGCCGAAGGCGACACTGGCCAAATTTACGACGGCTTGCTGGAAACCGAAGTCACTGAGGTGCAGCGCGGCGAGATGCCGCCCATTGACCTCAAAATCATGATGAACGTGGGCAACCCCCAGCTGGCTTTTGACTTTTGCCAAATGCCCAACCACGGCGTAGGTCTGGCGCGGTTGGAGTTCATCATCAACAACAACATCGGCGTGCACCCCAAGGCCATCTTGGACTACCCGGCGGTGGACGCAGACCTGAAAAAAGCGGTGGAAAGCGTGGCCCGGGGCCACGCCTCGCCGCGCGCTTTTTATGTGGACAAAGTGGCCGAGGGCATTGCCACCATTGCGGCGGCTTTTTGGCCCAAGCCGGTGATCGTGCGGCTGTCGGACTTCAAGTCCAACGAGTACCGCAAGCTCATAGGCGGCTCGCGCTACGAGCCCGAAGAAGAAAACCCCATGCTGGGTTTTCGCGGCGCAGCCCGCTATCTGAGCCCGGACTTTGCCGAGGCGTTTGCCATGGAGTGCGAGGCCCTCAAGCGCGTGCGCGAAGAGATGGGCCTGGTCAACGTGGAGGTGATGGTGCCTTTTGTACGCACCTTGGGCCAGGCCAAGGCTGTGACCGAGCTGCTGGCTGCCGAGGGCCTTAAGCGCGGCGAGCGGGGCCTGCGACTCATCATGATGTGCGAGGTGCCCAGCAATGCGGTGTTGGCCGACCAGTTTTTAGAGTACTTTGACGGCTTTTCCATAGGCTCTAACGACCTCACCCAGCTCACCCTGGGCCTGGACCGCGACTCGGGCTTGGACATTCTGGCCAAAGACTTTGACGAGCGCGACCCCGCCGTCAAGGCCTTGTTGTCGCAAGCCATCCAGGCCTGCAAGCGCCAAGGCAAGTACGTGGGCATTTGCGGCCAAGGCCCCAGCGACCACCCGGACTTGGCGCAGTGGCTCATGGACCAAGGCATTGAATCCATGTCGCTGAACCCGGACACGGTGATTGCCACCTGGAAGCAGCTCGCGGGCTAAGGCATGAGCGCCGTGCAGCACCGCATGAAGGACAGCGGCCGTGGCGCCGGCCGCTGACCGCCTGTCTTATTGGCGGCGCTGCCGCCAACTCACGGCGGTGTTGACGGTGCTGTGGTTTGCCGCTGGTCTGGGTGTTCACTTTTTTGCCCGCGATTTGAACTTTGTGTTCTTTGGCTGGCCCTTTTCCTTTTGGATGGCGTCGCAAGGCTCTTTGCTGGTCTTTGCGTTGCTGATCGTGGTCTACGCTTGGTGCATGGAGCGCCTGGACCTGGCTCATGGGCTGGCAGAGGACGAGCCTTGAAGCTCGGCACAGGCCCAGCCCAGCCTGCGTCTGAGCAGTCCTTGTTCAGGCGTGAGCTCAACCGTGTCACGGCCTGGTTCGTACTGGGCGTGCTGGGCTTTATTTTTTTGCTGGCCGGCCTGGAACACCTGGGCCTGCCGCGCCAATGGATAGGGCTGATTTTTCTGCTCAGCACCATTGCGCTGTACGCCACCATAGGCATTTTGAGCCGCACCACCGATGCCGCTGAGTACTACGTGGCGGGCAGGCGTGTGCCCGCGCTTTACAACGGCATGGCCACAGGGGCCGACTGGATGTCGGCGGCTTCTTTCATCGGGGTGGCCGGCACCTTGTACCTCACAGGCTACAGCGGCCTGGCTTTCATTGTGGGCTGGACAGGCGGCTATTGCCTGGTGGCCTTGTTTCTCGCGCCTTACCTGCGGCGCTTTGGCCAATTCACCATTTCAGACTTTTTGGGCGAGCGTTATGGCGGTCGGCTTCCGCGCTTGATCGGCATAGGCTCGGCCATTTTTTGCTCTTTCACCTACGTGGTGGCGCAAATTTATGGTGTGGGCATTGTCACGGCGCGCTTGACGGGGGTGGCTTTCGAGTTGGGCATTTTCTTGGGACTGGGCGGCATTTTGGTGTGCTCTTTTCTGGGTGGCATGCGGGCGGTCACTTGGACGCAAGTGGCCCAGTACATCGTGCTCATGATTGCCTACCTGGTGCCCGTGGTGTGGCTGTCGGTCAAGCAAACCGGCGTGCCCTTGCCGCAAGCGGTGTATGGCTATCAGCTTCAAAAGGTCACCGCCAAAGAGCAAGAGCTGCTGATCGATCCCAAAGAAATCGAGGTCCGCTACGCCTACGCCGTGCTGGCCGAGTTGCTGCGGAAAAAGCTTGAAAACCCGGCGCAGGCCTTGAAAGACGACAGGCGCTCGGCCGAAAGCCGCATTGCCACGCTCAAGGCCAGCGGCGCGCCTGTGGCTGAGGTGTTGGCCGCTGAAAGGGCTCTGTCTGGCCTGCCGCGCGATGCCAAAGCCGCCCAGCGCCAATGGACTGCGGCCTTGGCCCAGGCCGAAACCAAGTCATTGCCCCTCAACGGCATGCCGCCCCACGGCCAGCAGTTTGCTGGCAACCCCGACGGCACGCTGGCAGAGCAGGCCGAGTTCGACTTGTCCAGGCGCAATTTTTTGGCGCTGGTGTTTTGCCTTATGGTGGGCACCGCCGCCTTGCCGCACATTTTGATTCGCTACTACACCGTGCCCACGGTGCGGGAAGCCAGGCGCTCGGTGGCGTGGTCCATGTTGTTTATTTTGCTGCTTTATCTCACCGCGCCCGCGCTGGCGGTGCTGGTCAAGTACGAGGTGCTCACCCAAGTGGTGGGCACCTCATTCAGCCAGTTGCCTGAATGGCTGGCGGCCTGGAGCCGGGTGGATCCGAGTTTGCTGTCGGTCACCGACATGAACTTAGACGGTGTGCTGCAACTCAACGAGTTGACCTTGGGCGGCGACGTCATTGTGCTGGCGGCCCCCGCCATTGCGGGCCTGCCGTATGTGATTTCGGCCTTGGTGGCCGCTGGCGCCTTGGCCGCTGCTTTGTCCACCGCTGACGGCTTGCTGCTGACCATCTCCAGCGCTTTCAGCCATGACCTGTATTACAAAATGATTGACCCCAATGCCTCCACCGCACGGCGCGTCACCATCTCCAAAATGGTGCTCATGGTGGTGGCACTGGCCGCCGCTTACGTGGCCGCCCAGCGGCCAGCGGACATTTTGTTTTTGGTGTCTGCGGCTTTTTCTTTTGCAGCGGCGGCGTTTTTCCCGGCCCTGGTGCTAGGCATTTTTTGGAAACGGGCCAACCGCCTGGGCGCGTCCTTGGGCATGTTGGCCGGCCTGGGCATCACCATTTATTACATGGCCATGACCCAGCCCTGGATGCGTGGGGTGCTGGGCATCACCGCACCTGTGCAACTGTGGTGGGGCATTCAGCCGATTTCGGCGGGTGTGTTTGGCGTGCCGCTGGGCTTTGCCGTGATGGTGGTGGTCAGCTTGCTGTCGCGCCCGCCCTCAGAGTCCGAGCAAGCGGTGTCCGAGCGCGTGCGCTATCCCACCTGAGGGGCCTCAAGGAGACTCGCACGGCACTTGGGTTTATACTCGTGGGCTTGCCTTGTTGCACCCTCACCGACGCGGGGGGCAACTTTTTAACCCACAAGGAGAGTCCATGCGTCATTACGAAATCATCTTGCTGATCCACCCGGATCAAAGCGAGCAAGTTCCAGCCATGCTGGAGCGTTACAAGGGCATGATCACCGCCGGCGGTGGCAAAGTCCACCGTGTTGAAGATTGGGGCCGCCGTCAGCTGGCCTACTTGATTCAGAAGTTGGCCAAAGCCCACTACATCTGCATCAACATCGAGGCCAGCCAGGCCGTGATGGAAGAAATCGAGCATGCCTTCAAGTTCAACGACGCCGTGCTGCGCCACCTCACTGTGCTCAAGAAGAAAGCTGAAACCGGCCCTTCGCTGATGATGCGCAACGTTGAGCGTGAAGAGGCCCGCAAGACTCAGCACCAAGAAACCGCCTGAAGCCGTTTTGCTTGATCGCCTTTGATGGGCGTTCAGCTTGGGCGTTTGGCACTTGATCCGTGAACCACATCGAACTGACAGCGCGCATTGCAGAGCTCAGTCCTCTGCGCTACACGCCAGCTGGCGTGCCTGCCACCAACTTGGTGCTCGACCATGAATCCGAGCAAACCGAGTCAGGCAGCACCCGGCAAGTCAAGTTGTCGATCAAAGCGGTGACCTTTGGCACCCTGGCCGAACAGGCCAGCAGGCTCGATTTGAGCCAAGCCTTCAGGTTCCGCGGTTTTTTGGCCACTGCACGCACCAGCAAAAGCATCGTTTTTCATATCCAAGAATTCAATCTTCTCTAAGGAGTCCATCATGCCCGGACCAAAACGTTTTAACAAAGACAAGCGCCCCAAGCGCAACACCCAATCGCTGCTGTTCAAGCGCAAGCGCTTTTGCCGTTTCACCGTCGCTGGCGTCGAAGAAATCGACTACAAAGACGTGGACACGCTGCGCGACTTTATTGCTGAGAACGGCAAGATCATTCCCGCACGCCTGACCGGCACGCGCGCCATCTTCCAGCGCCAGCTCAACACCGCCATCAAACGCGCACGCTTTTTGGCCATGGTGCCGTACAGCGACCAACACCGCACCCTGTAAGGAGCCGAGACCATGCAAATTATTCTGCTCGACAAAGTCGTCAACCTCGGCAACCTCGGCGAGGTCGTCAAGGTCAAAGACGGTTACGCCCGCAACTTCTTGATCCCTTCGGGCCGCGCCCGCCGTGCCACGGCAGCCGCCATCAAAGAGTTTGAAGTCAAGCGCGCCGAACTTGAAAAAGTCGCCGCTGCCAAGCTGGCCGAATCACAAGCGCTGGGCGCCAAGCTCGGCGGCACCAGCATCAAGCTGACGCAAAAAGCCGGTGTGGACGGTCGCCTTTTTGGCTCCGTCACCAACGCCGACATTGCGGCCGAACTCAGCAAGGGCGGCTTTGCGGTCCTCAAGTCGCAAATTCGCATGCCCAACGGCCCCATCAAGGTGGTCGGCGACCACCCGGTCAGCGTGGCATTGCACACCGACGTGTTGGTGGACATCACGGTCACGGTGCTGGGCGAGACTGCTTAAGCTTTCTGGCTGCACCCTGAAAAGCCGCCTGAGGGCGGCTTTTTTTGTGCGTGTGCGGCACAGCTTTGTGTGCAAGCTGCTGCTTGAGTCTGGTCATGCGTGGCGAAGGACACTCCTAATAAGATTTACGCCTAAAAAGGGCGTCACCTAGCGTCACAATGTGGGCAGATGCTTGACTTTATGACCATTGATCAAGCCAGCGGATGCATCTGGCTTGAATGACTCGGCTCAATCAATGGATGAATGGGCAGATTTTTTCAAGCGCTTTATCGGTTTATTCAAAGGGCTCACATGATGAGGACACTGACCATAGAACTACCGGTCGACGGGCTGCCCACGGCAGCAGAGTTGCCAGCTAATTTTCCGGATGAAGTTCGTTTTCTCTTGGCTGTGAAACTTTTTGAGCAGGGCCGCATTTCTTCGGGCAAAGCCGGGCGGCTGTGTGACATGGGTAGAGTTGAATTTCTTTTGGCTGCCAGTCGCTCAGGGGTGCCCGTCGTTGATTTCAAGGGCGATGAATTGGCAGATGAGTTTGCCTGATGCTGCTTGATCGCGCAGTCATCAATGCCGGCCCGCTGGTGGCCTTGTCACTGGCAGGGCGACTTGATGTGCTGCCTGCTCTGTTTGGTGAGTTCTGGATTCCGGAGCCTGTTTTTCATGAGGTGGTGTTCGCCGGTGTGGGTCGTCCAGGTGCAAATGAGCTGGCCGACCCGCAATGGACAGCTCACGTGAGCTCCGTGCCTGACCTTGACCCCTTTGCTGATTGCTGAACTGGACTCTGGCGAGGCTGCGGTGATTGCGCTGGCGCGCAGCATGTGGCCCTGTATGGCCATCATCGATGAAAAGCGTGGCCGAAAGATTGCACATCAAGTTTATGAGTTGCCTGTCAAAGGAACCGCGGGCTTGTTGGTTGAAGCGCACCGACGCGGTTTGCCAGGCGATGTGCGCGAGACTTTGCTAAAGATAAAACGCGAAGGGTATTTCCTGTCGGATGCGGTCATTGAGGCTGCATACCAAGCCAGTCTGCGGAGCTGAATGCACTGTCTGCGGCCACCAGGCGTTGGCGCTACATCCGAAGCGCACGCGGGCCACTTGTCCACCGCCATTGCCCTGTTTTACAACGATGCTCCACCGCTTGTCCACAGCCTTGTGCACCTCTTAGCGCTCAGGGGGCGCTAACATGGACGGCTAATTCAGGAGGTCCATGTCAGCCCTTTTTTCTGCCGACCTAGAGCGCTACGGCTCAGACAAGCAAATTGCGCAATTGCGCATTCCCCCGCATTCCATTGAGGGCGAGTCCAGTGTGTTGGGGGGCTTGTTGCTGGACAACGGCGCTTGGGACCGCGTGGGTGATTTGCTGGTGGACAGCGATTTTTACCGCCATGAGCACAAACTCATTTATGCGGCCATCAGTTCTTTGATCAACGCCAGCAAGCCGGCCGACATCATCACTGTTTTTGAGCACCTGCAAAGCCAGGGCAAGGCCGAGGACACGGGTGGCTTGATGTACCTCAACTCGCTGGCCCAGTACGTGCCGAGTGCGGCCAACGTGCGGCGCTACGCCGAGATCGTGCGCGAGCGCTCCATCTTGCGCAAGCTGGTGGCCGCCAGCGACGAGATCGCCACCAACGCGTTCAACCCCCAGGGCAGGCCGGTTGAGACCATCTTGGACGAGGCCGAGCAGAAAATTTTCAACATTGGTGAGGCCGGCTCGCGCATGAAGCAGGGCTTTCACAGCATGGATTCCTTGGTGGTTCAGCTGCTGGATCGAGTCACCGAAATGTCGGAAAACCCCAACGACATCACCGGCGTGCCCACCGGCTTTTACGACCTGGACAAAAACACTTCTGGCCTGCAGCCCGGGGACTTGATCATCTTGGCGGCCCGCCCGTCGATGGGCAAAACAGCGCTGGCCATCAACATTGCCGAGCATGTGGCGCTCAACGAGGGCTTGCCCGTGGCGGTGTTTTCCATGGAAATGGGCGCCTCGCAGCTGGCCGTGAGGATAGTGGGCTCCATAGGCCGCATCGACCAAGGTCACCTGCGCACCGGCAAGCTCACTGATGATGAATGGCCGCGGCTAACCGAGGCCATTGAAAAGTTGCGCAACATCTCGCTGCACATCGACGAAACCCCGGGCCTGACGGTCAGCGAGCTGCGCGCCAACGCTCGCCGCCTGGCCCGCCAGTGCGGCAAGCTTGGCCTCATCGTGGTCGACTATCTGCAGCTCATGAGCACCTCCATGTCGGGCGACGAGAACCGCGCCACGGCGGTGGGCGAGATTTCCCGCGGTTTAAAGATGCTGGCCAAAGAGCTGCAATGCCCGGTGATTGCCCTGTCGCAGCTCAGCCGTGGCGTGGAGTCACGCACGGACAAGCGCCCCTTGATGAGTGACTTGCGCGAGTCCGGCGCCATTGAGCAAGACGCCGACGTCATCATGTTCATTTACCGCGACGAGTACTACACCAAAGAAGCCTGCAAAGAGCCAGGCGTGGCCGAGATCATCATCAGCAAGCAACGCAATGGCCCCACCGGCACCACCAAGCTCGGGTTTGTGAAGCACCACACCAAGTTTGAAAACCTCGCCATAGGGGACTATTGAGTTGGGCCGGGTTTAGGGCGTGCCGCTGGCGCTTGGTCGTCTAAGGTGATGCTTGTGAAATGGCACGATTCGCTTGCAGGCAAGCTCCTACAAAAACAAGCAGTTTCTCCCCTGTAGGAGCCAGCCTGCTGGCGAATGGTTGCCTGAGGCGATGCCTGCGAACCGGCACGATTCGCATGCAGGCAAGCTACAAAAACCAGACAGCGTTTCCCCTGTAGGAGCCAGCCTGCTAGCGAATGGTTGTCTGAGGTGATGCCTGCGAACCGGCACGATTCGCTTGCAGGCAAGCTCCTACAAAAACAAGACAGCGTTTCCCCTGTAGGAGCCGGCCTGCTGGCGAATGGTTGTCTGAGGTGATGCCTGCGAACCGGCACGATTCGCTTGCAGGCAAGCTCCTACAAAGACAAAAATCACCCGGCCCCGCCGCGCTCCGTTATGCTGCGCGGCATGATGAAGCTCTACAACTTTTTCCGCTCTTCCGCCTCCTACCGCGTGCGCATTGCGCTGGCGCTCAAAGGCTTGCCCTACACCTACATGCCCGTGCACTTGCTGCGCGGTGAGCATAAAAAACCGGAGTTTGCGGCCCTGTCGGCAGACGGCTTTGTGCCCTTGCTGGAAGATGGCGGGGCTTACCTGTCGCAGTCCATGGCCATCATCGAGTACATCGATGAAACCCACCCCACGCCGCCTTTGTTGCCCCAAGACTCCGTGGGCCGCGCGCAGGTCAGGGCGCTGGCCCAGTCGGTGGCTTGCGACATTCACCCGCTCAACAACTTGCGGGTGCTCAAGTACCTGGTGCGCGAGCTCAAGATCAGCGAAGACGCCAAAAACGACTGGTACCGCCACTGGTGCCGCGAGGGTTTTTTGTCGCTGGAGCGCCAACTGCTGCGCTCGCCTGCGGGCGCCTTTTGCCATGGCGACAGCCCCACCTTGGCCGACTGCTGCCTGGTGCCGCAGGTGGTCAATGCGCAGCGCCTGGAGGTCGACTTCCAGGGGCTGGACCGCATCCAAGCCATTTTTGAGGCGTGCATGCGCCTAGACGCCTTTCAAGCGGCCGACCCGAGCCGCTGCCCGGATGCCGAATAAACCGGCCCATGCTGTGCCGCGGGATTGGTTGCTGCCCCAGTGGCCAGCCCCCGCCCATGTGCAGGCCGTGATGACGACCTGCTCTGGCGGCATCTCCACAGGCCTTTTCAGCAGCATGAACCTGGGCGAGCATGTGGGCGACGAGCCGGCGGCGGTGGCGGCCAATCGGGCCAAGTTGGCCGACCTTTTGGCGGCGCAGCCTGTGTTCATGCGCCAAGTCCATGGCACTGCGGTGGCGCATGTGGACGCAAGCAGCGAGGCCTTACAAGCCGATGGGGCACTCACTAAGCAGCGCGGCCAGGCTTGCACCGTCATGGTGGCCGACTGCCTGCCCGTGCTCCTCACCCACGAGCGCGTGCCCGTGGTGGCGGCCTTGCACGCGGGCTGGCGCGGGCTGGCAGGGCAGGGCGGCCACACATTCCATGGCGTGGTTGAGTCCGGCTGGGTCGAGCTGCAGGCGGCCACGGGCTTGCAAGGCAAAGACCTTTCAGCGGGCCTCATGGCCTGGCTGGGGCCTTGCATAGGCCCTGAGGTTTTTGAAGTAGGTGCAGAAGTGCGACAGGCTTTTGTGGCCGGTCAGCCTGAATCGCATGTTTGTTTCAAGCCGGCTCCCAATGGCAAGTACCTGGCCGATTTGCCCCAACTGGCCCGCCTGCGCTTGCAGCGCTTGGGCATTCACCGAATTTTTGGCAATGATGGCAGCCGCCCCTGGTGCACTGTGTCTGAGTCAGCCTTCTTTTCGCACAGGCGCGTCAGCGGCAGGCCCGGCGCCCTCGCCGGCGACACCGGGGGCCGCATGGCCGCTTGCATCTGGCTGGACTGAGCTGGCTGCGGCCTGCGCCTGGGCTGCCTCTTGCGCCCGCCTGGCGCGCTTGCGGCCAGGGGTGCCCATGATGTACAGCACAATGCCTAAGGGCAAGGCACCGTAAAACAATAAAGTGGTGAATGCACCCAGCAAAGTGCCGTTGGGGCTGGCAGCCTCGGCCACGCTCATCATGAGCACCACATACATCCAGGCAATCGCTACCAAATACATAAATAAACTCCTGTGAGTCAGTTTAGTCAGCAAGTTGAAATACTGCTGCGGCACAGTCTTTATGGCCGACACTTGCAACATTTGCTTACAGGTCAAAAAGGACCATGGTGAGGCGTTTTGCATGCCCTGACCGCTGTTTGTTTTGCTTTGACTCCACCAAGCAACTGACATTTTTTGCCGTTGAGCTCGGTCAGCTCATGAGTCAATCTTTAAAATAATTCTCCAGGAGACGATGGGCATGACAACCGACAATCAATGGGCGCAATCTGCTCAGCAATTCCAAGCCATGCTGGCCGAGAATTTTCAAAAAGCCATGTCTGCCTTCGCTCCTGGCGCTGCGCCAGGTGCAGCACCCGGCCTGTCAGGCCTGATGCCGCAGGCCGATGCGATGGCCGGCGTTCACCTGGACCCCGCCAAAATGCTGGAAATCCAGCAAGCGTATTTGAAACAAGCCACCGCGCTGTGGAACGCGTCCCTGGACCCTGGAGCCAAATCAGCGCCGCCCACAGACAGGCGTTTTGCCTCCGAGGCCTGGAGCGCCAACCCGGTCTCGCAATTTGCCGCGTCTTCCTATCTTGTCAACGCCAAGGCATTGGCGGACCTGGCCGACGCAGTAGAGGGCGATGACAAGACCCGTGCCCGCGTGCGTTTTGCAGTGGAGCAATGGCTGGCTGCCACCTCCCCCAGCAACTTTTTGGCGCTCAACCCCGAGGCCCAGAAAAAAGCCCTGGAGACCCAAGGCCAGAGCTTGGCCAAAGGCCTAGAGAACATGGTTCACGACATGAACCAAGGCCATGTGTCCATGACCGACGAGAGCGTGTTCGAGGTGGGCCGCAACGTGGCCACCACCGAGGGCGCGGTGGTTTTTGAAAACGAGTTTTTCCAACTCATTGAATACAAGCCCCTCACGCCCAAGGTCTTTGAGCGGCCGTTTTTGCTGGTGCCGCCTTGCATCAACAAGTTCTACATTTTGGACTTGCAGCCCGACAACTCGCTGATCCGCTACCTGGTGGCGCAAGGCCACCGCACTTTTGTGCTGAGCTGGCGCAACCCCGACGAGTCCATGCAGGACAAAAGCTGGGACGACTACATCGGCCAGGCGGCCATTCAGGCCATTGAGCTGACCCGCGAGATCTCGGGCGCCAAAGACATCAATGCCTTGGGCTTTTGCGTGGGCGGCACCATCTTGGGCACAGCCCTGGCCGTGCTGGCCGCGCGCGGTGAAAAGCCGGTGCACAGCGTCACCTTCTTGACCGCTTTGCTGGACTTCAGCAACACCGGCGTGCTCGACATCTTCATCGACGAGCAGGCCGTGCGCTTTCGCGAAATGCAAATGGGGCAGGGCGGTTTGCTCAAGGGCCAAGACTTGGGTTCGACCTTCAGCTTTTTGCGGCCCAACGACTTGGTGTGGAACTACGTGGTGGGCAACTACCTCAAGGGCGAGACACCGCCGCCCTTTGACCTGCTCTACTGGAACAGCGACTCGACCAACCTGCCCGGCCCCTTTTACACCTGGTACCTGCGCAACACCTACCTGGAAAACAAGCTCATCAAGCCCGGCAAGCTCACCGTGTGCGGCCAGAAGATAGACCTGGGTCAGATCAACATCCCCACTTACATTTACGGCTCGCGCGAAGACCACATCGTGCCCATTGAAGGCGCTTATGCCAGCACCCAGGTGCTGCCGGGTAAAAAGCGTTTTGTCATGGGAGCCTCTGGCCACATTGCCGGCGTCATCAACCCCCCGGCCAAAAACAAACGCTCTTACTGGACCCATGACAAACTGCCCCCCACCCACGCCGACTGGCTGGCCGGCGCCACAGAACACCCGGGCAGCTGGTGGAGCGACTGGAGCGCCTGGCTCAAGCCCTTGGCCGGCAAGCAAGTGCCTGCCCCCAAAACCTACGGCAGCCGCAAGCACAAGGCCATAGAGCCTGCGCCCGGCCGTTACGTCAAGGCCAAGGCTTGAGCGCGTTGCAGCCCCTTTGGACGCTCATGTATTGCAAAGCTGACTGACCCGCTCAGGCTCCAAGCTGTAGCCTTCAATTGACCGGTCTGCTCGCGCCACACCCTTGAAGTTACCGCACTTTTTTCAACCTGAATCACGAGGAAACACATGGAAGACATCGTCATCGTCTCAGCAGCCCGCACCGCCGTCGGTCGTTTTGGCGGCACCCTGGCCAAAACCCCCGCCACCGAGTTGGGCGCCGCCGTGCTCAAAGCCTTGCTCGAGCGCTCCGGCGTGGCCGCTGACCAAATTGGTGAGGTCATCATGGGCCAGGTGCTGGCCGCAGGCGTGGGTCAAAACCCAGCCCGTCAAGCCCTCATGAAGGCAGGCTTGCCCAAAGAAGTGCCGGGCCTGACCATCAATGCCGTGTGCGGCTCCGGCCTCAAAGCCGTGATGCTGGCCGCGCAGGCCATCGCCTGGGGCGACAGCGAGATTGTGTTGGCCGGCGGCCAAGAAAACATGAGCGCCTCCCCGCACGTGCTGCTGGGCTCGCGCGACGGCCAGCGCATGGGCGACTGGAAGATGACAGACACCATGATCGTCGACGGCCTGTGGGACGTGTACAACCAATACCATATGGGCATCACCGCCGAGAACGTGGCCAAGGCCCACAGCATCAGCCGCGACATGCAAGACGCGCTGGCCCTGGCCAGCCAGCACAAAGCCAGCGCCGCCCAAGACGCAGGCAAGTTCACCGGCGAGATCGTTCCTTTCTCCATCGCGCAGAAAAAGGGCGACCCCATTGTTTTTGCCCAAGACGAATTCATCAACAAAAAAACCACTGCCGAGGTCCTGGCCGGCCTGCGCCCAGCCTTTGACAAAGCCGGCTCAGTGACCGCCGGCAACGCCTCGGGCATCAACGACGGCGCGGCCGCCGTCATGGTCATGAGCGCCAAAAAAGCCGCCGCCTTGGGCCTCACGCCCCTGGCGCGCATTGCGTCTTTTGGCACTTCGGGCCTGGACCCGGCCACCATGGGCATGGGCCCGGTGCCCGCTTCGCAAAAAGCCCTGGCCCGCGCCGGCTGGAAAGCCAGCGATGTGGATTTGTTCGAGCTCAACGAGGCCTTTGCCGCCCAGGCCTGCGCCGTCAACAAAGCGCTGGACATTGACCCCGCCCGGGTCAACGTCAACGGCGGCGCCATTGCCATTGGCCACCCGATTGGCGCGTCCGGCTGCCGTATTTTGGTCACGCTGCTGCATGAAATGCAGCGCAGCGGCGCCAAAAAGGGCCTGGCGGCCCTGTGCATTGGCGGCGGCATGGGTGTGGCCCTGGCGCTGGAGCGCTGAGGCACCCTGGCCCAGGCCACAAGTTTTGCGTCGCGGTGGAATCGTCACCACCGCGCCGCGTTTTAGAAGTTCATTACGAGGAGATGACATGACGCAAAAAGTAGCTTACGTGACCGGTGGCATGGGCGGCATTGGCACTGCCATTTGCCAGCGCCTGCACAAAGACGGCTACACCGTGATTGCCGGCTGCGGCCCCACCCGCGACTTCACCAAATGGCTAGACGAGCAAAAAGCCTTGGGCTACACCTTTTACGCCTCGGTCGGCAATGTCGGCGACTGGCAGTCCACGGTGGACGCCTTTTCCAAGGCCAAGGCCGAGCACGGCCCCATTGATATTTTGGTCAACAACGCCGGCATCACCCGCGACCGCATGTTCATCAAAATGAGCCGCGACGACTGGGACGCCGTCATCGACACCAACCTCAACTCCATGTTCAACGTGACCAAGCAGGTCGTGCCCGACATGGTCGAGCGCGGCTGGGGCCGGATTGTGCAAATTTCATCGGTCAACGGTGCCAAAGGCCAAGCCGGCCAGACCAACTACTCGGCCGCCAAGGCCGGCATGCACGGGTTTTCAATGGCCCTGGCGCAAGAAATGGCCACCAAAGGCGTCACGGTCAACACCGTGAGCCCGGGCTACATCGGCACCGACATGGTCAAAGCCATTCGCCCCGACGTGCTGGAGAAAATCGTGGCCACCGTGCCCGTCAAGCGCCTGGGCGAGCCCAGCGAGATTGCCTCCATCGTCTCCTGGCTGGCAAGCGAAGAAGGCGGCTACGCCACCGGCGCTGACTTTGCGGTCAATGGCGGCTTGCACATGGGCTGAGCTTAGTTTCAGGTCTTTGATAAAAAACCGCCTCCTTTCCCGGAGGCGGTTTTTTTTCTGCCCAGACGCGCTCGTCATTTGTTCCAAGGAACTGTGACCATTAAATGCCTTGTTTGCGGCGCGGCTGAATTGATCCGCGTCGCGCGCGATCTCACCTACACCTACAAGGCAGAGACCACCAATTTGGCTGTTCAAAATTTGCCGGTGGGATCTTGATTGTCTTCATCGACAGCTTTCTGGCGCACGGCGGGCAATTGCTTGAGCAAGTCAGGTAGCCATTCGTGAACCGTGTCCCACACCACTTCAAGGTTGATGTCGAAATAACCATGGGCCATGCGGTTGCGCATATTTCTCATGCTGCGCCACGGTATATCGGGGTGCGCCAGTGTGAATTCGGCGTGGCCGTCCATCACCTTCGTGGCGGCCTCGCCGATGATGATGAAGTTCATGATGACGGCTTGCTGGGTACGCTTGTCGGCAATGAAGTCGTCTTTGCCTAAACCCTCCACAAAACTGCTCGCATCCGTTGCGGCTTGCTTGATGTGGTTGATGTAATCAGTAAGACGGTTCGCACTCACACCGGTTGCGCCTCAGCCAGCACCTCGTCTCTGAACTTGGGTGGCAAATCGCCGGGTGTCAGCAAGTCAACGTGAACACCCAGCAGCGATTTAAGCTCGTCTTGCAAATCGCCTAAATCCAATAATGTGGCGCCTGGCAGGGCATCGACCAACAGATCAAGGTCGCTGCCGTCCAGGTCAGTGCCATGCAGCACAGAGCCAAAGATGCGCGGATTTGCCACGCGAAAGCGGCTTGCCGCTTCACGGACTGCAACTCGCTTGAACTCAAGCGCGAGTGAGGGTCGCATGATGCACCTTTCCTTATCGAAACCAGCTTCTATGATAAGTGATCGAAAATGGTATTTCAAAATGGCCCTCGAGAACCACAAAGCCTAGATTTTGCGTGTGGCGCAGTTGGTCTGGATCAGCCTCTCAAAATTTATCGTTTCAAGGCTTTGACACATGACGCAGCCAGCAATACCCGTCAAAGCGGGCTTGCCTCAGAAAACGGAAAAATTCGGAGATTAAGCAGCAAGCGCCAAAACTGCGCCTTGATTTGTACGGCAATTTGCCGTATGGTTTCATCTGGAGGATAAAACCATGCCCGCTGCCATTTCTACCGCCCGTCTCGAAGCCCGAATCAGCACCGATCTGCATGCCATGCTCAAGCGTGCCGCTGAACTTCAAGGCCGCACCATGACTGATTTCGTGGTGTCCGCCGTCCAAGACGCAGCGCAACGCGCCATCGAGCAGGCGGAAGTGATCCGACTGTCTCTGGCCGATCAGGAATGTTTCGCGCAAGCGCTGCTGTCGCCGCCGCAACCGGCCCCCGCCTTGGAGCGTGCGTTTGCCCGTCGCAACAAGCTATTGCGCGCTGAATGAGCGGCGCACCATTTCGGCTCGTTCCACTGGATGCCGGGCATGACCGAGCCGCGTTCAACAGCGATTCGCAGCCGCTGAACCTCTACCTGCGCGAGCAAGTCAGCCAAGACATTCGCCGCCGCGCAGCGGCCTGTTTCGTCGCCTTGGCAGATGGGCAGCGCATCGCTGGCTACTACACCTTGGCCTCGGCAAGCCTGCTGCTGGCCGATCTTCCAGCCAGCACCGGCAAGAAGCTGCCGCGCTACCCGACCGTGCCTGTCGTTCGAATGGGCCGCTTGGCTGTAGATCAGGCATTCAAGGGGCAAGGTCTGGGCGGTGCGCTGCTCGGTGATGCACTCTTGCGTGCTGCCCGTCCGGAGATTGCCGCCTTCGCCCTGATGGTGGAAACCAAGGACGAGGCGGCAGCGGCTTTTTACAGGCATCACGGTTTTATGGCCTTGCCAGACTCGCCGCACACCTTGTTCTTGCCGCTGGCGACCGTCCAGCGTTCTTGAAACTCGCTGTTCCAAGTCGTTTGAAGCGAGCAGGGCCAAGGCTTTGCAAGGCCTTGGCACCATGCGCCGCAGCGTCAAGCCACGATCACGCGCTCATCGAACAAGGTCGACAAAGACACCCCTGTCAACCCGCTGGCCGCCGCGTTGGCATACACAATGGTTTGCGCCGGACTGGTGAAATTGGATTCGCCGTAGGTGTCGACCTTGAGCACCGCGTTGCCTGAGCCATCGGTGCTCAGTTGCAGGTAGGTGGCCAAGTTGCTCAGCAGGTTAAAGGCCGTGCCCTGCAAGATGCCCGACAGGTCCACTTTGTCGCCCTGCGTCTTGCTGAAGTCAGCCAGCGTGTCAATGCCCAGGTCGTTCTTGGCAAAACGGAAGATGTCAGCACCCAAGCCACCCGTGAGGCTGTCGCTGCCCTGGCCGCCTTGAAGCACGTCGTTGCCCGAGGTGCCGGCGAGCGTGTCGTTGCCGCTGGTGGCGCCGCTGACGGTGGTAAAACCTGTGGGGTTGACGCCGCTGAAGTTGGTGCCGCGCGCCAGCAGGATCTGAGTTTGCAGGCTGTTGCCGCTCAGGCCATTGGTGTCCGACCATTTCTGGTCGTACACCGTGCCGTTGAAGCTGTAATAGCCCCAGGTGGGGGTGTTGCTGGCAAAGCCGGTGGTGCTGATGCTGTCGTTGCTGCCCAGCACCACGCCCAGGGTGTGGGCGTTGGTGTCGGTGAGGTTGGCGGCATCCACATCGGCCAGTTGGCTCACGTCGGCCTTGGCCACGGTCAGGGCCTGGGCAGCGCTGGACTGCGAAAGGTCGATCTTTTCAAATCCCATGAGCTTGTGGTAGCCCGCCGTGTTGACGCGGCTGTCGTCGGCCGAGACGCCCGACATACCGCGCGAATTGCTCACAAAATCGGCCAGCACAAGGGCACCCGCCACGGCGTAACTGCTGTCGAGCACCAGCGTGTCTTTGCCCATGCCGGCGTCGATGGATCGGAAAGCCAGGTCCTTGACATAAACGATGTCATCGCCCGAACCAGTTGCCACCACATCGGACCCTGCGGTGATCACCTTGACGCCAGAACCACTCAAGGTGCGCAGGTCCAAGGTCTGGTCAATCAAAATTGCAGCGACGGCACTGCCTGTCAAGTCATAGACCGAAGCCGTGCTTTCGCCGCTGAGCAAGGCCGTGCTGGTGCCAGAGACAGCCACGCCAGCCGACTGGTATTTGAACGCCAAGTAGGTGTTGATTTCCTGTGCTGCCGCATTCGTCAAGGCACTGGCGGCCACCACCATATCGCCAAACTGACCTTGAAAGCGGGCGCCTGTGTCACCCGCAAAAACACCCAGATAACCGTTTGTACCTGCCGACAAGGTCGTGGTGGTCGCGCCTGCAGCCATACTGAAAAAGGCATTCCCGTTCACTTGGGCCGACGCAAGATTGCCGCTGAAGTTCCATATTTGCGAAAAAACTGTTGGCGCACCCAGCGTGTAACTGTTGTAAGCCACTGAAGAGGGGCTTGAGCTATTGGCTGGCCGCAAAAAGGTGGCATTTGTCCAGTTGCCGCCCACAAAAGACAGCGTGCCCTTTTGCAACTCCAAACCAATGGCTGTCGCGCCACCGGTGTACCCTCCAATGCTGTAAAGGGTGGGGTAATTTGACGCTGCCTGCACGTTCTGCTGAAAAGCGCTGAACACCGACAAATTTGTTTTGGCCGCAATGGTTGAACTCAGGAAAGTCATCCAATTGCTGCCATCAAACAACAGGTAGTTGGCCCCTTTGTTTGCAGCCATGACTTTGAAGTTGCCCGAACTGGCGGAGGCCACCCCAACACCTGCGGAGGGTGACCATGAAGTCACCGTCGAGTTGGGGGTCAAACTGTCAGGGTCATACCAAAGCACACCGCTTGACGCCCAGTGCGCACTGTCGGCCGCCACTGCCACGCTGCGCTGCGAAGAGGTTTGCACCGTACCACTGCCGCGTTGAATGGAGCTGGTCAATAGGCGCTCACCGTCTGCACCCCAAGCAAGTGCTGCCACCGTGAAACTGGCGGACTGATTGCTTTGGTCGGTGGCTGTCAGCGTGTAGCTGGTGCCAACCTGCACCCCATCCATGAAAAGCTTGACGACATCACCCGTCTTGGCGCCACTGAGGTTGACGGTGACCGTTTGAGCCACTGCACGCTCGCTGCTGTTGATCACGTTGTCAACGGCCACATTGGCTACTTGAATGATTGACGGCGAGTCCAGTACATCGGCAGGCAAGGTGGCGGCCACTGTGCCCGAATTTCCCGCCGCATCCTTGACTCCGGTGAAACTCAATGACTGGCCAGGACTTAGGCTGGGCGATGTGCCAAGGGTGACGTTCCAAGTGGTCGAATTGACGGTGCCGCCGTAGCCGGCACCCACGGCAACCACGCTGGCACCCGTACCAAAGGCGGCGGCCAAGCTGGCGGCGGTGATGTTCACGGGCTCATTGAAGACAAACGTCATCACGTCGCCCGCATCGGCCGTGCCGTTGCTGTTGGCATCGGTGCTCAACCGCGCCGAGGAAATGCCCTGAGCCAGGTTGCGGTCCAGCATGAAAGTCTTGGCCGCGCTCAACGGCCCTTGGTTGCCCACGGAACCACCCGAGGTGCTCGTGCTGTCTTCCAAACGTGCTGTCAAACTGTAGTTTCCATCAGCCAAGGCAGAAAAATCGCTGGGAAGCAAGGTCAAGGTATTGCTTGTGCTCGCAGCGGTGAGATCAGCGACCTTGCCAGTGAGTTCCACACTGTTCAGGAAGTACCGAATCTTGGCATTGTCTGAACTTGCGGTGAAATTGAAGACCGTGCCAAAACCTCCAGCGTTTGTGGCTTCGGTGTTGTTGACGTAGTTGTCCCCCGAAATGGATGCGGGCAAGCCCACCGTCAATGGCGCCACGATGTCCGGCATGGTGAATATCACACTGGCTGTCGCTGCCGTGCCGCCCACGTCCACCGCATTGGCTGCCAACAGCGTGAGCGTGGTGTCTTTCGTATAGGTGTAGCCGCTGCCCGCTGTCACCAGGTACTGCCGGGCATAGGTGGTGCTGTCCACAATGACCGGGTTGAGCGCTGTGATGCTGGCGCCCGTGCCGTAGGAGGCGCCGCCGCTGAGCGCCAGGTTGGCCAGGGTGATCTTGGAGGCATCGACCATCTCACTGAAACTCAGCGTGAACTGGTCGCCCTTGACGCCATCGGCATTGGCATCCGTGGTCACCAAGGGCGTAGTCGCTGCAATGGCCGGCGCGCTGGTATTGACCAACACCGTGGCCTGGGCTGCGGTACTGAGGTTGCCGAACTCATCTCTGGCGCTAACACTCAGCACCCGTGCGCCATCGGTCGGTGTCACCGCTGCATTGCTGTATTTAAGGGCATTGAGCAGGGTTTGTGCTTGCGCGCTGCTGGCATTGGACAAACTGAAGGTGTAGTTTTTGCTGCCGCTGGCGCTGCTGTAGGCCACGCTCCAGGTGTTGCTGCCGTCGCTCACGGTGGCGGGCGAGGTGCTCAGGCTGTTGCCATTGACCAGCAAGGTTTCGCTGCTGCTGTCGAGCACACCCGTCAAGGCCACCACCAGGTTGGCGATTTTGTTCGCCTCGACGACGGTGCCGCTGCTGGTCAGGCTCACCCCGGCGTTGGCGCTGGACGCCGTGGTGACTGACATGCTGCGGTTCAAGGTTGACCCGTTGGTGCCGTCCAGATCCACCACCGGTGCCACCAAGTCGAAGTTGGCTGTCATGACGGCTGGGGCGCTGACGTTGCCCACCATGTCCACCAAAGTCCAGCTCAAGGTCCGTGTGGCACTGGGCGCAGCCGAGGCGCTGTACACGTAATTGGCAGCACGCACCAAGGCCTGTGCTTGCGCGGCAGTGGCCCCGTTGGATGAAGCGTTGAAAACCAGTGCCGTGCCATCAAAACTGGCAGTCCAAGTGTGGCCTCCCACGGTGACCGTGCCGGCGACATTGGTGCCGTTCAAATTGAAGTTGCTGCCCACAATGCTGAGCACCTCGGAACCGCGCACCGCGACAGCGGTGTTGGCGACGATGCGGATTTGATCGACGGCCCAGTTTTCTGTCACCACGGCTGGCGCGCTGGCGTTGCTCACGCTGTTGTTGGTGCCAGGCAAAGCGGCCAGCGACCAGTCGTTGCCGCCGGTATAGCCGTCCAGATCCAAAGTGGGGGCGACCGCATCGCCGCTGTAGCCGTTGATCAAGAACACACGGTCGTTCACCAAGGTGAGCAGGTTGTCATTGGCGGTCTGTGCGCCAGTGGGCGCCAAGGAGGCCCAAGCGCCCTGCAGCGTGATGCTCTGCTGCGGATTGCTGAAATTGCCCAGCCCGGTCAAGTCTATTTTGAGAATCGCATCGGCGGTGCTGCCCACCTGCGTCAAGCTCAGGTACTGGCCCAGGCTGGCAGCTGAACCGATGTTGATGACCGAGCCATTGAGCAAACTGCTCAAGTCCAGCTTGTCGCCTTGGGTTTTACTGAAGTCGGTAACGGTGTCGCTGCCCACTTCGTTGAAGTTGAAGCGGAACACGTCAGCACCTGCGCCGCCGGTCAGGCTGTCATTGCCCTGGCCGCCTTGCAAAAAGTCATTGCCCGACGTTCCTGTGAGCGTGTCATTGCCACTGGTCGCACCAGCCACCAGCGCAAAGCTGGGCAATACCCCCCGCGCATTCAGCGTGATGCTTTGGCCAGAGACTGTCGCTGTCCACTGCTCGTCATACACCACGCCGTTGACCGCGTAATAACCCCAGGTGGGCGTCGCGTTGGTAAAGCCGCTGGCGCTGATGCTGTCGTTGGCCCCCAAGACCACAGCCAGCGTGTTGGTCTCGCTCAACTGGTTCACGTCGGCCGCAGCCACCACCAAAGACTGAGCCGCTGTGGACTGACTCAAGTCCATTTTCTCAAAACCCATGAGCTTGTGATAACCGGCGGCATTCACGCGCGCATCGTCTGCAGTCACGCCCGAGTTGCCGCGTGCATTGCTCACAAAATCAGCCAGCACAATGGTCTTGGCCGTGGTGTAGCTGCTGTCAAGCACCAGGGTGTCGTTGCCCATGCCGCCGTCGATGCTACGGAAGTTCAGGTCTTTGGTGTATACCGTGTCATCGCCCGCCCCCGTGTTCACCCAGTCTGCACCGGCGGTGATCACGATGTCGCTGACCGCGCCTGCGGTCTCGCGGTTAAGTACTTGGTCCATCAACACCTGCGCGCTGGCACTGCCGCTCAAGTCATACACCCCGGTGGTTGAGACACCGTTGATCGTCACCGTGGTGGTGGTGCTGACGATGTTGCCTACAGTGGCGTATTTTTGCGCCAGGTAGGTGTCCACCTCCTGGCGCCAAGCCGCTGTCGGTATGCCGCTGTACAACACCGTGTCACCCATGTAGCCTATCCAGCCCGTTAGATTGCCTGCATTGATCACGTTGCCAATTTCCGCACCCCAGTTGCTCTGCGTTTGGGACTGAACCGATGCGGTCAGGTTGACAGATCCTCCTGACAGGCCGTTGAAATAGGGCATCACCACCGAGGTTCCATCTGTCAAGCCCAAGGTCGGGGCCCCAGAAGGCGTGTGCAGCGTGGAGAAAACCATGGCTTGCATGGGCACGCCTACAGCGGGGTTGAGGCCTTGGGTTCCTTGCCCGCCATAACCCGAGTCAAACCCCCCGGTGGGGCTCATAGCAAAGTTCGCACTGTCCCCATTAGACGCCCAGCTATTAAGCCCAAAATGGAAAAGATATTGCCAATTCCCATAACTAGGGGAGGTTGTTTGCCCCATGGCGCTGAAGTAATAGCCACCATTGCCCTCGGGCATGGTCATGGCGGAGGGGACTGTCAGCTTGAGCGAAGACGTGGCCGTGTTGATCAACACCATACGCCCGGTGTAACCCAGGGCCGTGGTGGTTGGGTTGGCTCCACCCGGGTAGGCCCGTGAGCCGCCCACACTGGCCACATAGTCGTTGGTACCACCCGCACTGACAGTGCCCCCCGCACTGACTGTGGCGTTCAGCGTCAAGGTCTCAGGGTCAAACCACAGCACGTTGCCGCTGCCCACCGCGCTCCAATGCGCCCCATCGGCCGCCACATACACATGGCGCTCGGGCGAGGTGGACACCGTGCCTGCGCCGCGCTGCACCGTGGCGGTCAGCACACGCTCGCCATCTGCGCCCCAACTGTTGGCTGCCACCGCAATGCTGGCCGTGGCCTGGCCATCGGCACTGACGGTGGCTGTGCCCACCTGCACGCCGTCCATGAACAGCTTGACCGTGTCGTTGGTTTTGGCATTGCTCAAGTTGAGGGTGATGCTCTGGCTGCTGCCCCTTTCGCTGCTGTTGATGACGTTGTCTGATGTCACGTTGCCAATTTGCGTCACCGTCGGTTTGGCGCTGATATCGCTGGGCATGGTCAAGGCCAGACTGCCCGTGTTGCCCGCCACGTCTTTGACGTTGCTCAAAGACACGCTCGTGCCCGCGCTGAGCGTGCTCGATGGTGTAGCCCCCAAGGTCACCGTCCATGACTTGCTGTAAATATTGTCACCCGCCGTGCCCGCTGTGCCTATGGCCAAGCCGCCCACAGCGGCCACAGCCGCACTGGTGCCAAAGGTGGCTGTAGGCAGCATGCTGGGCATGAGGTTGACGGCTTCGTTGAAGCTCAAAGTGACGGTGTCGCCCTGGTTCACCGTGCTGCTGCTGTTCGCATCCGAGTACACGGCTTCGGTGACATTTTGCGCAATGCTTTTATCGATGGTGACCGTTTTGCCCAAGCTCATCGGTCCTAAATTGCCTGCGCTGTCTTCCAGTTGCGCGGTCAGCGTGTAAGCGCCCTCGGCCAAGCCAGACAATTCAGCCGATGACAGCGTCAAGGTGGCTGAGGTCGCACTGGCCGCCAAGGTGCTTCGTTTGCCAAGCACGTTGATACTGCCCAAGCTACTCAACCCATTGATGTAGTAGCGCAAATAAGCGTTGTCAGCGTTGGCTGTGAAGTTGAACACGTTGTCTTGTGCGCTTGCAACTTCGGTGCTGTTGTAATACGCGTCGGTGGCCGTTGTTGCGCCAGAGGCCACCGTGAATGTGGGCGTGACCGGGGGTGCCACGATGTCCGTCATGGTGAACACCACATTTGCTGCAGCGGTGTCGCTGCCCGATCCGGCCGTACCCACCACATTAGAGGCCGCAATCGTCAGAGTCGTACCCGTGGTGTAGGTGCTGTTCGTGCCCGCTGTAAACAAGTACTGGCTGGCGTAACTCACACCGCCTACCGTGACAGGGTTGACCGCGGTGATGGTCGCACCCGTGCCCAGGGTGGTAGAGCCGCTTAGCGTCCAGTTGCCCACGGTGGTAACGGCGGCGGTGGCCACCGCTTCGCTGAAACTCAGCGTGAACTGGTCCCCCTTGACCCCATCGCCGTTTGCATCAGCGGTAACCACCGGTGTCGTGCCGGCCGCCGCAGGGCGGGTGGCGTTGACCACCACCGTGGCCGTGGAGGCTGCACTGGTGTTGCCCGCTTCGTCCACCGATGTAAAGGCAAACTGGCGAATGCCGTCGGTGACCGTGCTGGCTGTGTCTTTGTAGCCAATGGAGTTGAGCAGCCAAGCGGCACTGTTTTCATTGGCCTTGGTGGCTAAGCCGCTGGTGGTGCTGGTCACAGGCGTGAAGGTGAACACCCCGTTGGCGTAAGACCAAGACCAGTAGGGATTGGCTGGCGCGCTCGCCATTGCAGAAAAATCGATCACGCTGGCTGCAGACGAGCCGTCTGCATTAATGTCCACCGATGTCGAGCTTGCAATATTGAATTTTTCGGACGCGCCGTCACGCAAGCCGCTGACCTGCACCTTGACGCTGGCAACCTTGTTGGCTTCGGTAAACCCTGCGCCTGAGCCAGAGATACCCGTGAGGCCCAAAACCGTCGCTGCGGTGGCTTGGGTGACTGTGCCTGCGGCGTAGTCCAGCGGTGCATCGCGTGAATCCAGGTTGATCACCGGTGCCGTGCTGTCCAGCACATAGGCCTGGGTAGTCACTGGGCCGTCGTTACCCGCGAGGTCGGTCACTTTGACCTTGATGTTGTTGCTGCCCGACAGCGTCAAGCCCGCTGCAATCCAAGTGGTTTGGCCTACGGTGGCATTGGTGGCCGCTTTCCAGGTCGTGCCGTTGTCGGTAGACACATACACCGTCTCGCCCGTGGCCAGCGGTGCCGCCAGGGTGCCGCGCAAGCTTTGCGCAGCCTGGTTGGTGATGAAGTCGTTGTTGCCAAAACCCGTGTCTGCGCTGAGCCACAAGGACGGAAAACTGCGATAGGTAGGGCTGCCGCCCAATGTGGCCGCTGTACCGCCAGACAAACCACTGTTGGCCGTGTTGTTAAAGGTGTTGTAACCCTTGAGGTTGGTGTCGGTGATGTCCACCACACCTGTCATGTCGCTCAAGATTTGCGCTTGCGTGCGGGCGTTGTCGTACACGCGCACATCGGCAATGGCACCATTAAAGTAAGGATCACCAGAGTTGCCGCTCCTGCCCACATAGTTGTTGTTACGGGCCACGGTTGGTATTGCACCGCTCAAAGTCCCGGTGCCAACCACAATGCCGTTGACATAAACAGTCACTGCTCTGTCAGAACTCACAGTGGCCGCCACGTGCTGCCAAGCATTTGGTGTAAAGGGGCTTGAAGCCACGACCGTTCCCAGGTATGAGCTCCCATTGAGTGCCTGAAATGAGAGCTTGCCATCTGTCGCATTGAAGTACAAAAGAACGCCATTTAAATCGGTGCCTGATCCGTTGTTCAAATCAATCACTCTCTGCCATCCCCTCATGGCACCGTCGGTATACACCCAAGCTTGCAGCGTGAGATCTCCTCCTACATTGCCTGCAGCCGCCGGCAAATTCGCGAACTGGTTGCTGACCGCACTCAAGCTCAGCGCCTTCATGTCGGCCACCGTGTTGGTGGGCGGAGTCGAGTCCACCGTGAAGGTGCTGCCCGATGCGGCCGACAGATTGCCTGCCGCGTCCACTGTGTACAGGCTGTAGGTGCCGTCTTCCAGGCCAGCCAAGCTCAAGCTGGTGTTGGTGTTGGCTGTAGTGATGGCCGCACTGTTCCATTTGGCGTCCACGGCGCCGGTGATGCTGGCCAGGTTGGTCACCGTGACCGCGCCGCTATCGCCGGTCTTGACCAGGTAGGCTGTGCCGGCTTCGCTGCTTTGCACCGTGGCGTTGCCGGTGTTGGGTGCGGTGCCGGTGCTCAAGGTGGCGGTGGGGTTTGTGGTGTCAGCCGTGAAGCTGCCTGTGGCCGCAGGCGTGCTGCCGGTGGCGGCGTTGCCTGCCGCATCGGTGATGCCAGCCACCAAGTTGCCCACCACAGAAATGCTGCCCGTGTCGGTGGTGCCTGTGCTGCTGATGGTGTAGGTCCAGGTGCGGGTGTTGCCCGTGGTGGTGCCTGCCGTCAGAGCAATGCCCGTCTCAGCCCCTATGGTCAAGGTGGGGGCAGCGGTGGGTTGACCGCTGACCGCTTCGCTGTAAGTGGCCGTCACGGTCACCAAGTCGCCTGCGTTGAGCAGGGTGCCGCTGGCGCCTGTGGCGCTGATGACCACGCTGCTGACCGTGGGGACCGTGGTGTCTGCCACCAGAACAAATGGCAAAGCGGCTCGGCCAAAATTGCCGGCGGTGTCCATCACGCGGGCAACATAGTGAACTGTCGTATCACCGACCAAGGTGTTGGTGTCGGTGTAAGTCCAACTGCTTTGTGCTCCCGAGTTGACGCTGACGCTGGCAGCACCAAGGTACTGCATGGCGTCCAGCCATTGGGTGCCGTTCCACTGGAGGTAGTGGGAGTTGTATTTATAGTCCACCCTTGACACCAACACCGTGGTGCCCTGCCTGATGTTGCTGCCCCAATCAGCGCCCATGGTGATGGCAACAACATCACCGCTTTGCGGGTTGGTGGGAAGGTACAGATCGGAGACGTAGTTAGCGCCGTTGGCTGTCGTCAAGCGGGTGATGCGCGAGGTGCTGGGTATCTGTCCAGAAGTCAGGGCGCTGACCGCCACCGTGACAGCCCCGGCCATGTCGGGCGATCGGTAAATCGCCACCCGAGCATCGGTGGCCAAACTGGCACCGTCTGTGGCGCCACCCAGATTGCCCTGCAGTGTGGGTTGGGCGTCGTTGCTCAGACCACCGTTGGCAATCAACGCAGTGGTGCCCACGTTGTCTGACACCTGAACGGTTGCCAAGGGCGTAGAAGCCACACTGGTGTCCAAGACGTAAGCTTGGCTGAAAACGGGACCTTCGTTGCCAGCCAGATCGGACACCTTGACCTTGAGCGTGTTGCTGGCCGACAGAGTGGCGTTGGCCAGGCTCCAGGCGGTACTGCCCACTGTGGCGCTGGCGGCAACCCAGGTGCTGCCGTTGTTGAGCGAAACGAGCACGCTCTCGCCGGAGGACAGATTGGCACTCAGGGTGCCGCTGATGGTCTGACTGGCTGAGTTGGTGATGAAATCAGTGTTGCTAAAGCCAGTGTCCTGACTGAACGCCGCAGATTCCACGCTGACCGTGGGCGCGGTGGTGTCCACCACAAAGCTGCCCGTGGCCGCAGGCGTGCTGCCGGTGGCGGCGTTGCCAGCCAGATCGCTCACCCCAGCCACCAAGTTGCCCACCACAGAAATGCTGCCCGTGTCGGTCGTGCCTGTGCTGGTGATGGTGTAGGTCCAGGTGCGGGTGTTGCCCGTGGTGGTGCCCGCCGTCAGAGCAACGCCAGTCTCAGCGCCTATGGTCAAGGTGGGGGCCGCGGTGGGTTGACCGCTGACATCCTCGCTGTAAGTGGCGGTGACGGTCACCACATCGCCTGCGTTGAGCAGTGCGCCGCTTGCGCCTGTGGCGCTGATGACCACCGTGCTGACTGTGGGGGCGGTGGTGTCAGCCACAAAGCTGCCGGTGGCTGCAGGCGTGCTTCCTGTGGCGGCGTTGCCCGCCGCATCGCTCACGCCAGCCACCAGGTTGCCCACCACGGCGATGCTGCCCGTGTCGGTGGTGCCCGTGCTGCTGATGGTGTAAGTCCAGGTGCGGGTGTTGCCGGTGGTGGTGCCGGCCGTGAGAGCAATGCCTGTCTCAGCCCCTATGGTCAAGGTGGGGGCTGCGGTGGGTTGACCGCTGACATCCTCGCTGTAGGTGGCGGTGACAGTCACCACATCGCCTGCGTTGAGCAGGCTGCCGCTTGAACCCGTGGCGCTGATGACCACGCTGCTGACTGTGGGGGCCGTGGTGTCAGCCGTGAAGCTGCCCGTGGCTGCAGGCGTGCTGCCAGTGACCGCGTTGCCTGCCAGATCGCTCACACCAGCCACCAGGTTGCCCACCACGCTGATGCTGCCTGTGTCGGTGGTGCCTGTGGCGGCAATGGTGTAGGTCCAGGTGCGGGTGTTGCCCGAGGTGGTGCCGGCCGTCAGAGCAATGCCTGTCTCAGCCCCTATCGTCAAGGTGGGGGCTGTGGTGGGTTGTCCGGTCACAGTCTCGCTGTAAGTGGCCGTCACGGTCACCACATCGCCTGCGTTGAGCAGGCTGCCGCTGGCGCCTGTGGCGCTGATGACCACGCTTGTGACCGTGGGGACCACGGTGTCCACCGCTTGGCTGTAGTCGGCAGGAGCCGTGGCCACGTTGCCTGCCGCGTCAGTCACGCCCGTTGTGCTCGTGCTCAAGACAATGGGTGCTGTGCTGCTGGCTGTGGGCGTGACCAGCAGGGTATAGACCGTGGCGCTCACTGCCGTGAATGTGCCTTTGGTGCCGCCTGTGGCGGTGACTTTGCTGGTGTCAAAGCCGGTGACTGCTTCGGCAAAGGTGTAGGTGAAGGTCACTGGGCCTGTGGCCGTGCCAGCTGTGTTGTCGGTGATGGTGACCGTGGGGGCTGTGGTGTCGGCCGTGAAGCTGCCGGTGGCTGAAGGCGTGCTGCCAGTGACCGCGTTGCCCGCCAGATCGCTCACACCAGCCACCAGGTTGCCCACCACGCTGATGCTGCCTGTGTCGGTGGTGCCTGTGGCGGCAATGGTGTAGGTCCAGGTGCGGGTGTTGCCCGAGGTGGTGCCGGCCGTCAGAGCAATGCCTGTCT
>CAMCUN010000042.1 GCA_945878995.1 Polaromonas sp. YR568
ACGCGGTGCCCCCACCCTGGCCCTCCCCCAGAGGGGGAGGGAATGAATTCGGAATGCCTCTTGGCCCCCCAGAGGGGGAGGGAATGGATTCGAAGATGCCCCTGGCCTCCCAACGTGTGAGGAAAAGGGTTCATTGGCTCATGACCTTCACCACCGCGCCAAACGGAAATTGCACCTCCGGTTCATGCGGCGGGGTGTAGAGCCAAATGACGGGCATGGGGGGTGCCTTTTGCGGGAACCTGCCTTGGCCGTCGGTGGCATAGATCAGCACTGCCACGTCGGCCTGGTTGTCGACCCAGTCGAAGACGGGGCTAAAACTGGTGCCGCCGCGGCCGTGCATCTCAAGGTGCTCGGGGATGTCGTAGCCGTCCATGGCCTCAAATTGCTCTACAGACTGCAAGCTGGCATCGCATTGCAGCACGCTCAGCCGGCACGGAAACACCTCGCGAAACGCCCGTAACTCCTCGGCGATGCCGCCCAGCAGCTCCAGCGACATGGAGGCAGACGTGTCGATGGCAAACACCACATGGCCGGGCACCTGCATGCCGGCCGAGGGCATGAACAAGCCTCTGTGCACCCAGCGCTTGCTGAAGGGGAAGGAGGTCCAGTCGCCCTTGATGCGCTCTGACAAGTGCGCGCGCAGCAGCGACCGCCAATCGATGCGGCGGGCATCGTCGGCTTGGCATTCGGTGCGAAAGGCACCGGCGCCGTCGCCGTTCAGGCGCGACAGAGCCTCTTGGCGCAGCTCGCGTCTGAGTTCAGACAATTGCTCGCGGTCAGGTGCGTCGGCGCTGCGAACGGCCCGCACGCGAGGGTCGTCCGCGTCGATCAGGTCTTCTCCTGCGTCTGGCACGCGGTCGCTGGAGTCGTCCGCCAGCCCGTCTTCGGTGCGTACAGGCCCGCCCAGTTTTTTGCGCTTACCGTTGCCGCCTCCTTTGCCGCCGCTATTGGCGGACAAGCCGCTTGACGACTGCTTTTGCTGCATCAACTCGGCGAAGAGCTGCTCTGAAGTTTTGCCCTGAGCGCGGGCGCTGATGAGGCCGCCTTCAGGCAGACTGAAGCCGCGCTGAATCAGCAGGTAGTTGATGGCGTAATCGCAGGCTATGTTCCAGGCACGGGCCTCGCGCTCTTGGCGCCTGTCGGCATGGGAAAAGAGCACATGCAGCACCTCGTGGGCGAGCAGGCCACGCAGTTCGTCTTCGCGCAGCGCTGCTACCCACTGCGGGTTGTAGAAGATGTGGTAACCGTCGGTGGCGGCGGTGCGGCACCATGATGTGCCGGGCACAGGGCGCACCGGCAAGCGCATCACGGCCGAGGCCAAAAAGGGCTGCTGCATGCTCAGGCGTATGCGCGCGCGCAGCACCCGCTCGTAGACTTCTTGCAGAGCCTTGGCGCTGAGTTCGGCAGGTTTGGCCCTTGGGGCAGCCCGGCGCGGGCTTGGTGTGGCGGGGCTCATCGGCTGAGCAAATGCCCGTGGGCCTTGAGAAAGTCGCGGTAGCCCGGCTCCTTGGCAAAGCCAGGCCTGGCCTTGAGCATGTCCAGCGCCAGCACCACGCCAAACTCGGGAGGCAGGCGTTGCAGCAGCACCGCGCTGGCTTTGGAGACCGCTTCATCGCTGGCATGAAAGGCCAGCCAAGAGGTGAGCATGTAGATGCCGTCAAGGTCTTGCGGGAGCTCGGCGTCATGGGGGCGGTCGACCACCTTGCGGATGGCTTTTTCGTTGATGGCGCGCTTGGCGAAGGCCTGAAACTCCACGGCTGCGCCCTGGCCGACGATGCCGGGCAGAACGTCGGCGGCTTCTTTGGGGCCGCCCAGGGCTTGCAACACGTCGGAGAGCATCTCCCAGGTGCGGGGGGTGGGGTAGGCCGCCCCCTCGCCAACCTCGCCGAGCAGCAGCGCCGGCCGCACGGCGATAAACGACAGCACCAGCGGGTTGATGCGTTTTGAGAGAGCCCAGGCGCGCCATTCGTCCACGTCGGCTTCGAGTTCGAGGTGCACAAAGCGGTTGGACAACGCGCTGGACATGCGAAAGGTGACGGCGCGGTCTTGCTGGCGGTTGCCGGCCGCCACGATCCACCAGCCCGGTGGCAGCTCGTATTCGCCCACGCGTCTGTCTAGCACCAACTGGTAAAGGCTGGCTTGCACCAGGGGTGGGGCGGCGTTGATCTCGTCAAGAAACAGCACACCCGGTTTGTCGCCCGCTTTGGGCAAGAAGGAGGGCGGGCACCAGACGGCGCGGCCGCCTTCAATGGCGGGGATGCCGCGAAGGTCGGTCGGGTCGAGCAGGCTGGCGCGCAGGTCGATGACCGGCAGGCCCCGGTCGCTGGCGATTTGCCTGACGATGGAGCTTTTGCCCACGCCGGGCGGGCCCCAAATGAAGGCCGGCCAGCGCTGGCCGAGCAGGGATTGGAGAACGGTGGTCAGTCGCGAAGGTTTCATGGGGATGGCGATGTGGAAAGGCTGGTTGATCGACCCTGGTGTTCAAGCCACCAGGCCCATTGCACCCATTCGCTGAGGTCCTCAGACCACATCCAGGGGGTGTTTTGCATGAGCGCAATGGCAGTGCCGCGGGGCAGGGAGCCGGTCAGGCGACGAGAGCCGCCCAGACCGGTTGTGATGTCGCGAAGCGGCACCCACCAGCCCTGGGCAGTGGCACCGGGCTGCATGAGGTCGGGCAGGGGCGACAAAAATTGCGAGCTGAGCAGGTCCACGTGCAGAAACAGGGCGTGTCCCGGACTTGACCTGGACAGGGCCGCGGCATGCATTTCTAAAAGGAACTCGGGCGCGGGTTGACGCATGAGCAAGCCCTCAGGCTCGCGCACCAGCATCACCTGGCCGAGGGCCACCCGCGAGACCTGTGGTGCTGAGCCCGCCTTTGCACGCTGCTGCTTAGGCGCCACCCTGAGCAGGCTCACGGTGGCGCGCCGGGGCTTGTCGGCCAGCTCTTTGCGTGCCTGATCTGAGAGCTTGTGGCTGGCAAACAGCTCGGTGCCCGGCCTGAGCCTGAGCACGTCGCCCTCGGAGGAGTCAACCACTTCGGCGCAGGGTCTGTGGGTCCAGAGCGAAAGGCCGTGCAAAAGCGACCGGGTGCGGACAGGGTCCAGCACTTCAGGCAACTGGGCGGCGCCTTCGCTGAAGGTGTCCACATAGCGAAGCTCGTTAGCGATCTGCTCGAAATAGCCGGCATCGACGGTTATGCCCTCGGTGCGAAAGCTGCCGCGGCCAAGGTCATTCATGAGGCTGGCGGCCAGCTGAATTTCAATAAGGCGCCGGTGGAAGGGCACGATGGCCTGCGGCATGCCCGACAGGGCCAGGCTGGTCAGGCCGCGATGGTCGTCGCGCTGGCCCGCCCGCATCAGGGCGCCTTCGAGCTCGCCTTTGCAAGGCTGTATGGCGTCTCCGCAGAGGTGCAGGCCCAGGTAGATGGCCAGCAGGCTGACGTCAACACACTCTTGTTCAAAGCGGGGAGGGCGGGCTTGTCGGCTGGCGGTCATGCAAGCGGCCCCTGGGGAGACGGGGGCTCGTCAGTCAATGGGTCTTTTTGGGTCAGCGCCCTGTGCAGGCGATCTTCCAAGGCTTGGGCCTGCGGCTTGCAGACCATGGCCACAAAGGCCAGCCGTCCGCGCAGCGCGGCGGTGCTTTGAGGCTGGCCGTCCCAGTGCGGCTGCTCTTTGAGTTCTACGCGGTGTACCGCAGCGCGAAGGCGCCGGCGCACGGCACGTGGCACTGACACTTGGTCGTTGACGACGAGGCCGGTCACCATTTGCCTGCGCCCTCTCCTAAAGACATTGGTTTTGGCCGGGTCCAGGTTCAAGCCGATTTGAGCGAGTGTGCGTTCGGCCAGGCGCAGCAGGCCCACCGCCTGGGAGTTGCCCGAGAAGGTGAGGTCGTCGGCGTAGCGGCTGTAGCGCAAGCCCGCGCGCTCTGCGCTGCTGTGCAATATGTCGTCGGTGCGGCGCAGCACCAGGTTGAGCAGCGCCGGGCTGGTGGGCGCGCCGACTGGCAAGGCGCCGCACGCGGTGGTCAGGTCGACCAGCATGCTTAAAGCGGCCGGCGAAAGGCGGTGCCCCAACTCTCGCCGCAAGGCGCCCAGCACCAAAGGCCAGCGCACGCTGGGAAAGCAGTTGCGGATGTCGGCATTGACCACCACCGCCTGGCCCACATGGGGCAGGGCGTTGTGCACGATGGACCGGTTCGGCACAAAGCCGCAGGCCGCTGGGTGGGCCCCCAAAGGCGCGAGCAGTTTGTCAAGAATGAGGCGCTGGGTTTTGCGAAGCGCCGGGTGCGGTGCTTGGATGAGCCGCATGGCGCCGCTTTTTTTGGGGATGTGGTGCTGTGCGTAGGCGCCGTCGAGCTTGCAGCCGGCCGGCTGCTGTGAGCGGCACAGTGCCAGCGCAGGCATGAGATGGGCTGCAGCTTGGGCCCCGAGCTGGGCGAGGAGTTCGAGCGCCGCAGCGTCATGGCGGCTGGGATGCTTGGGCCCAGAGCTGGGGTCCTCAGCCATTTTTTGCAGGAACTGGGCTGCCTCACTGCAGGCTGAGGTGAAGACTTCATCGCCAAAGCGGTGGTGCAGCTCTACCAGGCGAGGCCCGTCGCGCCGGGCCGCCAGCACCAGGGCCATGGCTGTGCTGGCCTCAGACCCTTGCACCATCCATTGGCTGAGCTGGTCAAAGCGGCCGGTGTTGGCTGGCATGTGCGCTGACAGCTGGGCCAGCGTCTGCGCGTCGCTGGTGCGAGCCATGCGGTTGCGCCAGGCCAGGCGACGAAGCTCGGGTGGCAGGCCTGTGCTGCCGATCAATGCGTCGAGCGCAGGCAGCGGTGTGGTGGTGTTGGCTACTAGCCTTTGGACCCAGTGCACCGGACCCAGATCGGCCAGGGCGGCCGCGCTGACCGGGTCGTGGGCGACCAAGCGCTTGATGTACAGCATGGGCCGCGGTGGCAACAGCTCATGGTTGTGCAGAGAGCGGGCCACCACTTGCCGAAAAGCATCGGGGTACAAGGCTTGCTGGCCGGCCGCGAACATGACCGTGGCGTTTTTGATGGGGACGGTGTTGGCCAGGCAAATCGACTCGATGCGGTCCCAGTCTGGGCAGCCGTAGCTCGATGCGATCCAGACGCCCCAGTCCTCATTCCATTGGCCGCGCCAATGGATGAACAGGGCGAGTTGGGCCATGTAGCGCAGCTCGCGCGCTTCTTGTTCGCTGGCGCCAGCCATCAAGGCCAGCCAGGGGCTGGCGTTGGGCAGTGTGGCCAGGCGCGTGGCCAGCAGGCTGATTCCCAGGCCTGGTGAGGAGAGCAAGCCAGTGGCAAACTCGGCGAGCGAGAGCCCGTCCCAGACCGTGGCGTTCAATGTAGCCAGGCGGACATGGCCTGCGCGTATCAGCTCCCGCTCCTCTGTATCGCTCCAGCTTCTGCGAAGGGGTGCAAGGTCTTGCGGGGTTTGCGCCAGCACCTGGATGCTGGCCTCCTCCAGCTTGCCTGTGCAGATGGCGCGGACCAGCTCGCTGGGCTGCATGGCCCACCAAGCGGGCAAGGGCGAGGGCGCCCAGGCTTGAAGTCGGTCTAAAGTGGCTTGGGGCAGGGGCCGCCATGGGCCGAAAGAGTCATGGGTGCTGGGGTGGGAGATATGGGCATGCAGGCCCCAGGGCTCCTTGCGCAGGCGAAGACCCATGGCACGTACCAAGGCGTTGTCTGGCAACTGGACCATCAACGCGTGGACGCCGGGCAAATCTCGGTGGCGGACAAGTCGCATCGCTTGCGTCAGCAAGCTTTCGACCCGCTCGCGCTCTGCCATCAGGCTGCTGAGGTGAACCTCGAGCTCAGACCTGCTTGCCAACGCTTTGCTCAAAGTCAGAGGCCACAGGTGGGGCAGGCTGAGCAACAGCTTTTGCGCGGCTGGGGTGAGCAGGGAATAAGCCAGCTCGCTCAGCGGCTGCCACGTGCGACCGGCCAGGCGGCCGGCTTGCACCGCACGACTGACCTCAATGCGTTTTTGGTAGGCGGTGGCGGCAGGTTGGCGCGCGGCGGCATTGAGTGCCGCCGCCAAGCCGGCGCCCTGTTCACACAGGCTGGCGACTCTGTAACGCAGGCGAATACTCCCCCTAAGGCGGGTGTGTGGCCCCAGGTCTGGAATGCCGGCTTCAGTGGCATTGGGCGCCATGAGAAAACCCACCAGGCTGCGGTGGCGCACGTCGCCGCTGGTGCTCAGGGGACTGCGCCAACGGTCTGTTGTGATCGCATGCAGACGTGCGGCTTCATCGGCCAGTTCGGGGTCTGCGAGCCCTGCTCGGTAGAGCAGACCAATGTGCACCCGCGCCTGAAAGCGTGCGGCCCAGGCCTGCTGCAACACCGAGCGCTTGGATGGCCCGGGCAGGAGCTGGTGCAACTGGGGCCACATGCTGCTGGCGATCTCGGCAATGCCTTGCCAGAGCTTGTCGGCAAAGTCGCTGTCCCAGGGGTCTGTGCGGGTGAGCAAGCCGTGCAGCTCTGACTGCGCCGCAAGCAGCAGCTCGGCCAGGCCTTTTTGCACAGGCTGTGCCGCCTGGCGAAAGTCGCTCATAAGGGGTGGCCCCCCACCCGGGTCACTGAAACCACGGGATGATGCATGCATGCAGCATGGGCACCTCTTGCCGAGCTGGTGATCCCGCGCACCCCGCGCGGGGCGACTGCTCGGTAAGCGGTGCCTATGCGAGGTGCGTGAAATGCGCGAGCGCGGATGCAATCCTGGCGATTCACCAGGGGAGCCTGAGCCAAGGGCAGGGGGCCTAAAAACATGAACAGTATCTTTGCTCAGGCAAAGCTCATGGGCTGAGCCCTCGGGCTGTAAAGATAGCCAGGCAAGTCAGCCTAGTGGGGTCAGAGTGAATCAGGCCCTGCGAGGTGTGACGCAGCTTGATTGGCCATGGCGGCCAACACAGGGCAGTTTTGCGCGTTTAAACGCTAGCGAAATTCGTTTAAACACTTGCGCTTGCTGTTTAAACACTTGCGCTCTTTGTTTAAACATGTGCTGCAGTTCATGCAGGCTTGGCAGCAAGCCCTGCCGGGGCTGGAGGTACCGCTGCGCCTGGGTGTTTAAACACTTGCGTCAATGATTTAAACGCTCACCTTGAGGTTTAAACGCCCACCCTGAACGTTTAAACGCTTGGCTTCAGTCCCAGCCGGCCGACCACAGGCGTTGGACGCCTTGGTTCAAGTCTGGAATAGGCAGCGGTGAGCCCAGTGGCAGGACGATATTGGCTTCAAAAGGCAGCTTGGCCAGGCTGTCGACGTTGTTCAGTTGCGACCAAGATTGGACGCATTGCAGCGCGATCAGGGTCAGGCTGATGCCCGCCCACAAGCGAAGCGGCGGCATGCGCCGGGTCACGATGCGCCATTGCCACAAACCAAAGAGCAGGATGCCCGCCAAGCGAGCGAGCTCGTAATAGGCCATCCGCCATGGCAGGTCCAGCAGGTAAAAGACCCAGGGCAGGGCCAGGTAGAGGACCAGCAGGCAGACCGTTGCGCCCAAGGTGGTGACCGACAGATGCAGGACGAAGTCATCGCGCCGGGCGTGCAGCCAGCTTGCCGCCGACCAGGCCAGGCACCAGAGGACCAGCAAGGCCGTCTCAGTGACAAAGCTGGCGACAAAAGATGGCAGGTCGGTGGGGTCAATCCGGTGACTATGGATGAGCCAGCCGTAAAGCAACAGGTACAGCCCCACCAGGGCTGCGGCGCACTGGGGTTTGCCGAGTTGGGTCATGGCGCCGCCTTGGTGGTGGGCTGCCAGCGTGAAGTCTTCATGGACAAAAGCAGGGCGGCTTGCGCGGTTTTATCGTCCATGCCGGTCAGGTCAAGTGAAACGAGCAGCGCGTCTGGCCCCTGCACCTGCGGGACATAGCGCAAGCGGTAGTCATGCAGGCCGGGCAGGTGCTTGACGGGGCGGCGACAGGCATGAACGAGCAGGGGGAGTGCCTCAAGGGTTTGCATGCTTTGCTGCCTGCACTGCCAAGTGGGTGTTCCGCGCTGGGCTTCGGGCAGCTCGCGCGTGCTGTTGAGCCGCCGTTCAAGGAAGTTGCTCAATTGCCAGGGCGAAAGGCTGCTGCTGCTCAGCCAGACCGATTCGCTGTGGATGCGGCCCGCGCTGCGGCCCGGCATCAGTGAGATGCCTGCGCCGGCGATGCAGGTTTGCTCGAGTTCCACATACGGGCGCGAGGCGTCTGCCGAATGCTCGGTCCGGCAGGGGTTGTCTTTGTTAAGGTCGCCCCTGACGGTGAAAGGCCCCAGAGTGCGCGCTGGCGTGGCGCTGCCCTCCATCGCCCGGATTTGATGCTGCCCAAAGAGAACGGCTTGCGACACCACCTGTTTGAGAAGCTGCTGCTGGTCGGGTGGCTGGCCGCCATCGATGCCCTTGTAGAGCTTGAGCAAGGCCTCTGCGGGCACAGCCAGGCCCACCAGTTGATGGCGGGTGCTGGTGGCCACGTTGATGCCCACCACCCTACCTTGCGCATCGAGCATGGGCCCGCCGCTCATGCCGCGGTTGATGGCGCCGCTGAAGACCAGCAGGGTTTTGGGGTCGTCGTTCATGACGCCGTTGAAGTTGCCAGTGACTATGCCGACCTCGTAGCCGCCAGGCTTGCCCATTGAAAAGCCCAGTTCGCCCCGGGCCGGGCGAGTGCTGCGGAGCGGCAGCAGGGGAGCGCCCAGGGGCTTGTCGAGCTGCAGCAAGGCCAGGTCATTGATGACATCCAGCGCCAGGATGCGCGCACCAATCTGCTCGGACCCAGCTGTCAACACGGACACACGGTGTTGCTCGGGCTCGTACAGCACATCAGTGACCGCGTGGTAATTGGTCACCACCAAGTCGGGCCGAAAGGCAACAAATCCGCTGGCCCCGGTCGACGTCCCTCGGTTGCCCTTGACCTCGACCCGAATTTCCACGACCGATGGCCGCAGACCTTGAAAGGCCGATTGCGCCGACAGTTCAGCTGCCCATGCCGTGCCACAGGTGACCCCAAAGAGGGCGGCGACCAGCATCAGCCGAGCTGAAAGTGTTTTTAAAAAGTCAAGAATATGGCGGTGCATAGGAGTAGGCCGGATTAGACCTCCCCCGCAGGCTCACCGGTTGAGCCTGCGGCAAAGCAATATTTGCAATCTGCAGACAGAACCTTGGTTTTCGGGGCGATTCAATGTGACTTTGGCGGCGGGCCAGCTCCAGCGCACTGCGTTTGTCTTGCTCGGCTAATGCCAGCCGTTCGTGCAGTTACTGCTCAAACTGGCTGTCGCGCACCTGTTTGACGATGTTGGCGTAGCCGGACTCATCAATTTTGAAGGCGGTGTGGCAATGGGGTGTGTGCAAGCGCTGCTTTTAATTTATGGCTGGTCAGGGTCACGGCTTGAGCCTGGGGGCTGGGGCTTTTTACAGGGGTCTGGCCAGGTGGCTGGCCAGTGACTACCTTGACTCGCGCCGAGCTTTTTATGGCGGTGGCGCAGACACAAGGGCCATTGCATTCAACATTCGAATACAATTTTTTTTCATCAAGAACAGGGCCGACGCCCTGACCAACCTGCCCCCGGGCAAGGTGGACGCGCAAGCGGATGCGGCTCTGGACGCGCGTTGTACTTAGATCATCGGAGGGTATCGATGCTTGTGGACCTGGTAACCGTCAAGACCACCGATAACGTGCGACTGGATGGCATGCTCGTCCGACCCCCTGCTGGTTCCAGACCGGCGCTCGGTTTCGATGCCGCAATTCTGCACCACGGTGTGGGTGGCAACTTCTACAACAGTAACTTCTTCGAGCACGTGACGGAGCAACTCGTCGACCGTGGCGTCGCGGTGCTGCGGGTCAACAATCGCGGGCACGACCTGATGTACAACAGCCCTACGGGCCGCCTCGGGGCCGCATTCGAGAAGCTCGACGACGCCCAGCGTGACTGGACGGCGTGGCTGGACTTTGCCACCGCCCAGGGGTTCGAGCGGGTGGCGGTTGTCGGCCACAGCCTGGGCGCGGTGAAGACCATCTTGTATGGGGCCGGAACACCCGACCCGCGGGTGGTGAGCCTGGTGGCCATCTCGCCGCCGCGCTTCTGCTACAGCGAGTACGCCCGGCTGGACACCAGTGGCCGGTTCAAGGGCTACTACGACAAGGCGCAGACGATGGTGGACGCCGGCGACGCCGATGGCCTGCTGGCTGTGGACATTCCCACCAGTGTGGTGCTGGCTGCCAAGACCTACGTCGACAAATACGGCCCCCACGAGCGGTTCGATATTCTGCGGCACCTGCCCAACGTCTCGTTGCCCATACTGGTGACTATAGGCAGTGAGGAGGGCAAAGGCCCCACAGCGTCCGACTGGTACCCCTTCGGTGGGCTTGCTACCAAGGTCGCATCGTTGGCGGAGGGCCAGTCGAACGTCAGCTTTCGGCTTATCGACGGGGCAGACCATATGTACAGCACCCGCGCGCCGGAGCTGTGGACGGCTATCGACGAGTTGGCGGGGCGCTGACGACGCCGGTCGAGCTGATCCACACCCAGACCCGGAGTTCATGCAGCGGCTGGCAGCGCTGGTGCCACGGCCGCGGCTGCACTTGATCCGCTTCCATGGCGTGCTGGCCCCCATCGCCAAGCTGCGCGCGCTGGTGGTGCCGCAGGAGCCCGAGGCGCCCGCCCAAGCTGTGGCGCCTGCCGAGTGCGAGGCGAACTGTGCGCACCACCGAGCGGTGCGGCAGAGCTGGGCCCGGCTGCTCAAGCGGGTGTTCGAACTCGACCGGCAGCACTGCCCGAACTGTGGTGGCGAGCTCAAGAACATCGCGGCGACCCTGGAACCGCTGATGATCGAGTAATTAATTGGGGTCAGTTACCAATTCATTGCTCCCTCCCCCTCTGGGGGAGGGTTGGGGTGGGGGCACGATGAAGCACTCACTATCGCCAAACGCTAAATGGCCAAGGCTTCACGCCGCAGCCTTTTTTGACTCACTGACGGCGGTGCCGCGCGGTGCCCCCACGCCGGCCTGAAGCTAACATGGACCTTCAAAAAAATAGAGGCCACACATGGAATTTGACTTCTCTCAACTCACTGCCGCTCAAAGGTACAAATTGCTGGTCGGATTGGTCGTTCCACGGCCTGTCGCCTTGGTCTCGACGCTAGGTCAGAACGGCATTGTCAATGCCGCACCTTTCAGTTTTTTCAATGTATTGGGAGACGATCCGCCGATTCTGATCATCAGCATCGAAAACAAACCTGATGGTGAGCAAAAGGACACCACGCGCAACATTCTTGATAACCAGGAGTTTGTCGTGAACTTGGTCGATGAAGCCTTGGCGGGTCCCATGCATGGGTGCTCCACGGCCTACCCTAGCGGCATCAGTGAGCTGGAACAAGTTGGGCTGACGACGCTGCCATCATGCGGTGTCGCGCCGCCTCGCATCAAGGAAGCACCGGTGGCACTTGAATGCAAGCTCTACCAACATATTCCGATCCATGGAAAGCGGCATCTGTTCATCGGCGAAGTCTTGTGGCTGCACACCGCGGACGGCATCATCGACCCCGAAACCTTGAGAATTCGGCTGGAGGACTCGGGGGGCTATTTTCCGATCGGGCGCTTGTACGCTGATCGCTACACCACGGTGCGCGACCAGTTCACGCTGGCCGGTGGTGAAAGCTATGTCAACGCCATCAAAGCCATGGGGCGCTTCTGAACATCCGTTTCTTCACTGCCCGGCAAGCGAATCAAAACGATCGCAGTCGGTCTTCAATCCAGCGTGCACACGCCAAGGTGGCGACATCGTCTTGACGCCGACCGACCACCTGCAGACCGAGGGGCAAACCTGAGGTGCCGATACCAAAAGGAAGATGCACGCAAGGAACACCCAGCAAGGTCCAAAGGCGGTTGAAAACCGTGTCACCCGTGTTCTCGAGTCCCAATGGCGCTTCGTCCACAGCGCTCGGGGTGATCAACACGTCCAGCTCGCCCCAAAGGTGCGAAAAATCTTGTCGGCCGGATTCGGCTTGGCGCAAGGCCGCCTCGTAGCGTTCGTGTGGAATGGCCATTCCCGCCCGCATGCGCTGTTGGTACGCGGGACTCAGAAGATCTCCGTGGACACGGTATTCCCACGCTGTCGCGCGGGCAGCTTCGTACTGAATGATCACGGCATGGGCCGCATGCAACTCATCAAATGCGGCCGTCAACGCCACAAGCTCGATGTTTGCGCCAGCAGCAGCCAAGCGCTGCGCAGCGTCTTCAATGGCGCCACGCATCTGACTTGAGGCCTGCGACCACTGTGAGGTTCGGTACAAGCCGATGCGCAGCGCTTTGTCTTTAGGCAGCTCTGCGTTGCCAAGGCGCTCTTGCCCCGACATCACATGCGCAAGCAGCGCAGTGTCTTCGACGCTTCGGGCAAAAAAGCCTATCGTGTCCAAGCTTTCCGCAGAGAACTTGAGGCCCGCCCGGTTGACGCGGTTAAAGGACGGTTTGTAGCCCACGACGCCGCAAAATGCCGCGGGCCGGATGGTCGACCCGCCTGTCTGTGTGCCAAGCGCCAAGGGCACCATGAAGTCGGCCACTGCCGCGGCTGAGCCGCTCGAAGAACCACCGGGCGTGTGTGCCAGGGCATGGGGGTTTCGCGTCGCTGCGGGATGAATGCTGGCGAACTCGGCTGTTTCAGTTTTCCCGAGGATGACCGCCCCGGCAGCACGGGCCAGCGACACACAAGCCGCGTCAGCGCGCGGTCGGTAGCCCTTGTAAATCGCCGAGCCATACTCGGTGGGCATGTCCGCCGTGTCGATCACATCTTTGACCCCGATGGGCACACCATGAAGCGGCCCTTGAGGTCCGGCGGCACGGTCGCATGCTCGCGCCTGTGCCAGTGCGGCGTCAGCATCGAGCCATGACCAAGCGCGAACCTGCGGCTCGCGCTCAGACACGCGATCCAGACAAGCCTGCACCAGCGCTTCAGAGCTGAGTTCACCGGCCTTGATCTTGGCTGCAGCGCTGTTCGCGCTCAGACGAGCCGGACTCACGCGCTGCCCGGGACCACGCCCGCCGGCAAGCTGTCGATATGCTCAAAAATGGCACCCGGCCGGGTCAGCCAAATATCGCTGCGGTGCTTCAAGATGTGTTCGATCACGCGGCGGAACTGACGCAAGCGATAAGGCTGACCGAGGATGAAACTGTGCAAGACGATGGGCATCACCAACGGCCTGCGTTCAGACTCCTCCAAGAGCTCATCGAACTGATCGATCAGGTTGTCGCAAAAAGATTGCGAGGGTGTGCGTCGGGTGACGCATTCAAACGAGTCATTGAGATCGTGCGCATAGGGAATCGACAAGATAGGCCCCTGGGTGGTCCGCATCCAGACCGGCTGGTCGTCCAGCGGCCAGTCCATCATGTAGCGAATCCCCGCTTCTTTGAGCAGGTCTAGAGATTGCTCCGTCTGCGAAATATAGGGCGCCAGCCAGCCCTTGGGTTTGGCGCCTTCTTGTTGCTCAATGCGGGCGACAGCCTGAGCGATGCAGGCGCGCTCCTCGTCAACCGACATATCGACTTGACGCTCCGCATTGGTGCGGCCATGCGCCACGATTTCATCACCACGGTCGCTGAACGCCTTGATCATTTCAGGGCAGTAGTCATACAACTCGGTGTTGACCAACAACGCATAGGGCAGGTCATAAGCCTGAGCAAGTTCCAAAAGTCGCCATGCACCCACGCGATTGCCGTAATCGCGCCAAGCAAAGCTGCGTTGATTCGGCTGAGGGTGTGGCACCGCGTAGTCGTTGCCCATGCCTTCGCCAAACGCGAAATGCTCCACATTCAGGCTCAGATGCACGGCCAGGCGTTTGCCCCCCGGCCAAGAGTAATCGGGCCGACTCGGCAAGGCAGAATAATCGTAGCGACCGTGTGATTTCAGCATGCTCTTTGACTCCTTGAAAGTTGCAAACCTTGTTTTAATCCCCGCACTGGTCAAGCCTCAGCGCTGGAGTATCAGCGCATCCACCGCCAGCACGCCTTGGCCCTCAGCCATGATCATCAGCGGGTTGACTTCAGCTTCCAGCACGCCGTGCTCGGGCCGCACTGCCAGCTGCGACAACGCGCTGATGGCTTGGGCCAGCGCTGCCAAATCGCCACGTGGCTTGCCACGCAGCCCGGTGAGTATTTTCAGTGCGCGCACCTCGCTGATCATCTCTTGCGCCGTGAGCACACTGACAGGTGCCAAGCGAATGCTGCGGTCGCGCAGCAAATCCGTCCAAATACCACCGGCCGCCAGCATGATGAGCGGCCCGGCGTCCGGGTCAATGCGGTAACCCACCAGCACTTCTGCCAAGCCTGGCTGCATAGACTGGACCAGCGCCAGTTCAGCCGACACGCCGGGTGCGTGCGCGGCGAGGTTGCGGCGCAAGGTCCCCAAAGCCGCGTTCAGACTGGCCACGCTGTCGATATTCAACAGCACACCACCGACCTCTGTCTTGTGCGGAACATCAGCCGAGCAAACCTTGACGGCGACTGGAAATTCAAAGGGCAGCGCCGGCACCATATCGCTTTGCAGCGGCAGCGTCACATACGCCGCATGGGGTAGGCCGAGCTGGTCCAACAGGTCGTAGGCCTGGGCTTCATTCAAATGGACCGGCCTTGTCGCCAGCGCCGCAGCATCCCACGCGGGCTCTTGCAAATGGAGCGGCGAGCGCCTGTTAAACAGGGCGGTGATCACATCCGCGCAGGACTCGGGCGACCGAAAACACGGCACACCCGCCGCGGTCAGTTGCGCAATGGCTTGGGGCGCCTCAGGCACCAACATCGCGGCCAGCGGTTTGGCACTGCCGGCGCTGTCGATGATTGGCTTGACGGCCAGCTCAGGCTGCAGCCGAGCTGAAGATCCCACCACGGCCACCACCAGGTCAAACTCGGGCGCCTGCAACAAAATGTCCAGCGCGCCCTTCATCACGTCATAACGTGCACCTGCCAAAGTCAGGTCGACGATTCGGCCTGGGCTCACCTGAATGCCGACGGCCGCGAGTTTGGCCAAGGTCGCGGCCGAGGCCGGCTCGGCGTCAAGCCCCCGAATGCCCAGCTGATCGACCACCATCGCCGCACCGCCCCCGGTGGTGGTAACAATCCCAACCCGCGGACGCGCCGCCTGCGGTGCCCGCAAAGGCAAGCGCAGGGCCAGTGGACGGCTCTCCAGCAAGGCGTCGAGGATGCCGATCCGGGCGATGCCGCAGTCGCGCAGGAAGGCCTCGGCCACATCGTCCTCGCCAGCCAGTGCGCCCGTGTGGGTCACGACCATTTCAGCGGCCGCCGGTGAGCGGCCCAATTTATAAGCCATGACGGGTTTGCCACGCCGCGCGGCTTCGCGGGCAAAAGAGCGCAAAGCGGGGCCGTGGTGCAGGCTTTCCAGAAACAGCACATAACTGTCTATGCCCGGGTCGTCCAGCGTGGCCGCGCAAATCTCGCCGATGCTCAAATCAACTTCGTTACCGACCGACACCAGTCCAGCAAAGCCGACCCCACGCGCCCGACCGCGCGAAACCAGTGCGCCTATCATGCTGCCGCTGTGGGAGGCCACAAAGACCCGCCCTTGTGGAATGTCAGGTTCGGCAAAAGCCGCATTGGCCGTGAGCAACAAATGTGCGTGCGGATGGATGACGCCCAAGCTGCTGGGCCCCACCAGACGAACGCCGGTCTCGCGCACGATGGCCCGCAAGGCCTCTTCACGGGCCGCCCCCTCGGTGCCAGACTCTGAAAATCCGCTGGCCAGCACGGTCACCACTTTCACGCCCAGGCGGCCACACTCGGCCACGGTCTCAAGGACCGAGTCGGTCCCCGACAAGACAAAAACATGCTCCGGCACTTCGGGCAGATCGGCCAGCGCAGCCCAGGCTTTTTCACCTTGAACAAGCGCACGGCGCGGGTTGACAGGGTAGATCGCACCGGTAAAACCAGCCTGACGCAAGAACTGCAAAGGCCGGCCAGCGGTCTTAGAGGCGTCATCCGACGCGCCGACCAAGGCGATGCTGCGGGGACTGAGCAAAGCTTGCGCGAGCGCCGAGCCGGTGGTGGCAGAAAAAGTCATTTTGTCGATCTGGTGTGCTGCAAAAACCAGCATTTTCAGGGTGGAGAGGTGGGGGCTGGACTTAGCATCAAACCACCAACTCGGTGCTGACCTTGCAAGCGGCCCGTCGACGGGCTGGGCACCGCCACTGGCCGATGGATGTGTGCTGACCCTTAAACCGAGCGCGTCGGACGTTGCGAAAAACTGCGCTCAAAAACGCCTTCCGCAATCCGGTTTTTCAGCATTTCGATGGAGCCTCCCGCGATCATCCATCCGCGTATGCGCCTGAGGCCATATTCAACCATGCTGTCACGGCTGTAACCCGTGCCTCCCATCGTCTGCAAGGCTTCATTGGCGACATCCCAGCCGGCCTGATTGCAGGCCAGTTTGGCCATTGCCGTGCTGTGCGCGCTGGGCAGGCCGTGCTCGCCTTCCATCGCTGCTTTGTAAAGCAAGAGCTGCGCAGACTCCAGCTTCATGGTCATCTCGGCAAACTTCCATTGAATCCCTTGGAATTCGCACAAAGGGCGGTTGAACTGCTTGCGGATCAGCACGTGTTCACGGGCGATGTTGAAACAGTGTCGACCCAGCGCCAGTGAGCGCGAAGCATTGCCCAAGCGCTCCACATTGAAGCCTGAAATCTGTTTTTTGAAACCGCCCATACCGAGCAAAACCTGCGAAGCCGGAATGCGACATTCTTCAAAAAACAGCGGGCACCATTGCTCACCGCTCATGAAGGCAGACGGCTCGCCAATGCTAAAGCCAGGCGTGCCGCGCTCGATCAAGACAGAACCAATACCCTCCGTGCCGGGGCCAAAACGCACGTAAATAAGAAACAAAGAAGCGTCTTGGCTGTGCGTTGAAAACACCTTGCTGCCGTTGATGACGTAATCATCACCATCGCGGCGGGCACTGGTTTGCAATTCGGTCACGGCAGAACCCGCTTCAGGCTCGCTCATGCCAAGCGAGATGAGCTGCTCACCACTGAGCAAACCAGGCAGCCAGCGCGCTTTTTGCGCTGGGCTGGCATATTCAACAAAGGTGCGGATGGGCCCAAAATTGCCCGCCTGCACGATGTCTGCGCTCTTGGGGCAGACCAGGGCAACCTCCTGAATGGCCAACACAGCGTGCATCAGCGAGCCACCCTGCCCACCGTCTTCCTCAGAAAAAGCAATGCCCAGCAAACCTTGCGCCGCCAACTGACGCGCCACATCGACCGGATAAGCACTGGAATGGGCGCGCTGCAAAGCGCCGTCGGCGAGTTTTGATTGTGCAAAACGACGCACGGAATCAGCAAAGCTGGTGTGCTCTTCACTCAGATTGAAATCCACAGGTTCTCCAAAATGGCTTGCACCGCGCTAATACGGGGGGGGTATTTTTGGGCTGCAACTTGGCTTTGACAGCTTCAGATTGCACCCGCAGTCATGAGGCATGGTGATGTCTTGAGACTTATTGCATTCTCAAGTCTACAGAAAACTCCTGGCAAGGGGCCAAACCAATAACTGCGGGCCGTAACTGGCGTTGACTGCACTCGCTTGCGTGACCTACCCAGGGGTAATCACTTAACTTAAACAATTGACAACGCATCGCCAGTCGTCGAACATATAAATTGAATCGGTTAAATTAAAGTCTTGTCGTATGTTTCGCATTGCTTTCGAGGCGCCTGATCTCACCTTGTATGTGAACAAGACATCGACCACGCCGGACAATCTGGCAGGCGCGTTGGTTGAAGGTAATGCTTTGATTGTGGAGGCAATGGAGTACGCGCGTGCTGACCTCGACGATCTGGTCGGAATGGGCCACTGTCACCTGCGCATCCGTACGGTGGAAGGAAACCTTAACGACCTCGTACTTCCGGCCGTTGCGCGCTTTCGTCGGCAGGCTGCAGTCGTGACTTTCGACCTCCGTGTCACGAGTTCCGATCGCATCGGGGCTGCGCTGCTCGACGGCAAAACCGACCTGAACGTCGTGTTCAACCCCCCTGGGCATCCCGATCTACAAGTCGTGACGACCGTAATGGATGTGCCACACGCGATCGTGCACCCCGGCGGACTCGAGGGTTTACGTCGCGGCAGCCGGGTGCTCCTGATAGACCTGATCAGATTCCAGTTGGAGCTGCCGGACGAGACCTTCGGCCTGCGAAATATGATCGATGGCGCCTCGAAGGCGGCTGGCATATCGCTGGCGCCAGTGATGATCACCGATTCGATCGATGCACTGCGCGGTTTCGCGCGCTCGGGGATCGGCGTGGCACCGCTCCCACCGCTTTCGTTTGCCAAGGATCTGCGCAGCCGTTCGGTGAAGGCGTTTCCGATCGCGGATCAGGGCTTGCGCGTGGCAAAGAGCAAGGTCTTTGTGAATGCGAGCCGCATCCTGCCCGCTGCAGCCCGCATTCTGGGGGATTCCTTGGCCACAGTGGTCAGGAATTTTTCGAGATCTGCAGTCGCATGACCCCCGCTTTCGCAGGCCGCCGCGAAGACGACCGGTTTCTGACCGGGGCAGGCCGCTACACAGCGGACTGGAACATGCCGGGCACCCTGCACGCGGTTTTCCGCCGCTCAGATCTCGCACATGCGAACATCCTGTCGGTCGACACTCAGGCAGCGGCGCGACTGCCTGGAGTGGTCTGCGCGCTTAGCGCTAAAGACTTCCCGGATGACACGTTTGGGACCATCAAGCCTGCTATGACGTTCTTCGGTCGCTCCGGTGCCACCATTCTGGTCCCGGCGCGCCCCATCTTGGCCCGCGGGCGCGTGCGGTTTGTGGGTGAAGAGCTGGCCGTGGTGGTCGCCGAGTCGCTGACGCTTGCCCAGGATGCGGCGGAACTGGTGGAGATTGAATACGAGGCGCTTCCAGCCGTCGTCGGCGCGGAACGTGCAGTTGAATCCAGCGCGGTCACCCTTCATGACGAAGTGCCTGGGAACATCTGCTTTGACTTCGAGTACGGCGACGCCCCAGAGACCGAGCGTCTGTTTCGGGAGGCGGCGCACCGCGTCCATGCGGTTGTGCAGTGTCCGCGCGTGTCCGCGGCTCCGCTGGAGCTGCGGTCGGTGCTGGCGTGGTACGACGCCGTCAACGGCACCTACGAGATACGCTGCAGCAACCAGGGTCAAGAGAGGATGAGGACGCAACTGGCCGAGATGCTGAAAGTCGGACGCGAGCGCGTCCGCATGCATGAGGTCGATGTTGGCGGCGCCTTCGGTCCGCGCAACGAGCCGTATCCGGAATACGTAATTCTTCTTGAAGCAGCGCGCCGTCTGGGTCGGCCGATCCGCTGGACCAGTACGCGCGCCGAGGACATGATGTGTGACAGCCACGGGCGTGGCGTCAGACTCGAAGGCGAGCTGGCTGTTGCCGCCGACGGACGATTTCTGGCGCTTCGCACCGACTGGCTTTGCGACCAGGGAGCCTACCTGACGGCGGCGGGCCCGTTGACCAATATCGTCAATGGACGGCTGATCGCTTGCGGCGGATACGCCATGCAGGCTATCTACGGCCGCCATCGCCTGGTCCTGACGAACGCCAATCCGCACAATGCGTACCGTGGCGCCGGGCGACCCGAGGCCAACCTGATCGTGGAGCGACTTGTCCATAAGGCAGCCCGGATGCTGCAGGTCGATCCATTGCGCCTGCGTCAGCTTAACGCACTCGGCGCCGACCGGTTCCCGCATCAAACGCCGACCGGTAGCGTCTTCGACAGCGGCGACTATCAGCATCTCCTTGAAATCGCTGCGCGCGAGTCGGACTGGCAGGGCTACGCCGCCCGCCGTGCGGAAGCGGCAACCCGCGGGCGCTGGCGCGGTATCGGGTGCGCGCTCTTCGTTGAGCCATGCGGGGGCGGATTCCTGCAGCAGGACCAGGTTGCGCTTCAGTTCAGCGCCGATGGCACTGTCGAGGCCCATGTGGCAACCACCTCGAACGGTCAGGGGCACGAGACGATCTTCCCGTCGCTTATCGGATCCCGACTCGGCATCGACGCAGCGCTCATCACGCTCAGGTCGAGTGATCCAGACGGTCCAGACATCCGCGGCAATGGCAGCACCGGCTCCCGCTCCACCATGGCACAGGGGAGTGCGCTTGTCGGTGCTGCAGACGAGGCGATCCGCAAGGGTCGCGTCCTGGCCGCGGAAATGCTGGAGGTTGCAGAAGCTGATATTGACTTTACTGAAGGGCAGTACGTGGTGCTCGGTACCGATCGCGCCGTTGGATTCATCGATGTGGTGCGAAGCGGCGCGGCGACGGATATCGCCACCCATCCTCTGGACACCACGCATGCGCAGCCATCTCCGCAGGCGTTCACAAGCGGAGCGCATGTGGCAGAGGTCGAAGTAGATCCTGAGACGGGAGAGACGGCGATTGTTTCCTATGTGGCCGTCGACGACATGGGGACTGTTATTAACGACGTTCTGGCGCAGGGGCAGATTGTCGGCGGAGTGGCCCAGGCAGCGGGTCAAGTATTTGGAGAGGTTTGCCATTACGAGGAGCAGTCGGGCCAACTGCTCACCGGCAGCTTCATGGATTACGCCATGCCGAGGGCCGATTCGTTCCCGCCGATACGGGTGTTCTCGTCGCCGACCGCCAGCCCTACAAACTTGCTCGGGGCCAAAGGCGCAGGCGAGGCGGGCACCACCGGCGGAGTTGCCGCGCTTCTGAACGCAGTTTGCGATGCGATTGGTCACTGCGGGATCGAAGACGTCTCGATGCCAGCGACGCCTTATCGCGTCTGGGCGGCGATCGAGCGGGCGAAAAAGAGCGGTGCTGTGGCGCCGTCTTGAAGTCAAAGCAGATGTTCCCAGGCACTTCGTCAGGAAGGGTGACCGCGCTGGATTCAACGCCCGGATGGTGGGCGTGCGCGAGTACTCGATGACGGCCGCGATCTTGGCGCGCGGCGTACTTGAAGACGAACTGTGTGCGCGCCGCCGATATCGACTGGCGCAGCGGCCCAGCGGAAGCGTATGACGCGAAACCGACAATCCGCGTGTTTCCACGTGACGTGCGCATCAGCGTGATCGACGACGGACAAAACCTGTCCGACATGCTGGCCTACAAGCCGTCGAAGGCCTTCCTCGCCAGCGCTCCCCACGTGGCTCGCCTGTTTCCCGATCCGGTACGCATGGAGCAGGACTCCCGAGTTATAAGTATTCGGTGAACCCGTTTGCCAGTGCAGAATTTCTCAACACAACCCCCTTTTCCCCTACCGTTGCACTTATGCGTGCAAGCCCCGCCTGTGCTCCTGCCTACACCGCTGCCATCACGGCCGCTGAAGACGTACCGCCAAAGCCTTTTTCCAAAGTGTTCGTCACGATCATCAACCAAGAACATATCGAATTGAAACTGACTGCCATGCGGTTTCAGGGGCTGCACCGCAAGGCGCTTGACACTCAAGTTCAAAAATTTCTTTGGACGCGCGTTAAGTTATTGATTTCATTGGGAGTGAACCCGAAAAGTTGGCAAATCTGGGAATCTCGTGGCGAACTCGGGCAGACTGGGACTGGGACTTGCGGCGCAAGCGATAGCCGACTTTGAGGTCGACCAGCCTGTCAATTGGTTAGGCCGAAAAAACACAGCCGCACCTGCGCTGCGGGAAAGGGCTGCGCCTGCGGTGGCCACACAAGCAGCCCTGGCCCGAGAGGCTAGGCCTATGGGTCGCTGCGAGCCCATAATCCGCACGGCCAAAAGGCGCTCGATAGTCTAAAACCTGCGCCATCCATGCTTGTAATCAGGTGTTTAGAATTCCTACGCGCTATCCGCTATCCGCCATGCACTACACATGCAATTCCGGGTGCGCTTGCAAGTGCTTGCGGTTGAACAACGTGACCTCGACGATGCCACTTGCCGCATTTCCGGAGAGCCGGTGCAAGATCAGTTTTCGCTGCGTCGCATGAAACGGCGGAAGCTGCGGCTTAAAGACCAGAAATTATGGATCTGCAATCAGTTGGATCCGGACGTTCATGCATGGATTAGTCTGGGTCAGACCGTATCAGCCCTGAGTCCGCAGTTCAGGTGCCCGACAAACCGGGCGCAAAGAGTTCGTCCAGGCAAACAGCCCTCGCCTGTAAGCCATCCTCGCGCGACCAGCGCATCTGGGTTTCAAGCGTGTGCCGGTTAGCCGCAACACCGTAGGGCCAGAAATCCTCGCCCATCAGGGCGCGTGTGCGTCTCAGTTCGGCAGTGATCCAGGGCAAGGTGACCTTGGACGCCTGGATCACCTCGAGTTCGGCGAGAGCCATCTCTTTCGCCTGGCAAAACGCCTGATAAAGCACCAATGGCAGGCCAGGATGCGCCTCGACGAGCGTTTTTTTCACCCCAATAGCATGCATGATGGGGAACAGCCGCGTGTTGAGGAACCAATCGCGCTCGGCGTCTTCTGGCTGCGCAAACATTCGCTTCACCCGTACGTCGCAGGTTCGGATGGCGTCCGGTTCGCGCAGGGAAATGATGGCGTCCAGCTCACCCGCAAGCATTCTTTGCTCCAGACTGCGATCGGGGGAAAGAATCTCCATATCCAGGCGCGGCGGCCTTTGTTTGAGCGGGAAATCTAGGGGTTTGGTGCGCTCGCTTTCACCCACGCACCAGCGTATTGAATACGTGTCCAGTCCGTAGGCATCACGCAGCATGCCGCGCAACACCACGGCGGCGGTCATATCGTATTCCTGTACCCCCACCCGCTTGCCGGCAAGATCGGCCGGGCCGTTGATGCCCCTATCGGTCCGGACAAACAGCGCCCCATGCCGAAAGGAGCGCGATGGAAACACCGGAATCAACCAGTACGGAAACGGCCCCTGCGAAAGTGTTGTAAGCGTGTTGCTGAGGGAAAGCTCGGTAACATCAAAGGGCGCGGCGCCAAAGGCCAGCGCGAAAGCCGCTTCTGGACGCAACACCTCGCAATCGAGCGCAACGCCTTGAGCGCGGATCCTGCCATCAAGCAGGGCCTGCGTTCGATCGTAACGCCAAAACGCCGCCGAAAGCCGTAACGTGCTCATGTGCTCATGTGCTCATGTGCTCAGTGGCCAGGGGCTCTCAGCCAACCGTGCGCTTGGCCGTGGCCAGTCCCCCGGGCAGTTCAAACATGCCCTTGGGCAGCGAACCGATGAATGCAAGAGCTTCTTCAACACCGACCACATCGGCGTACTTTGCGTGCATGTCGCAAAGATTGATCGCATGCGAAAGCTCCACACGATCAAAGCATCCTTCGCCGACCACCGCCACACGGTAGTTGTTTGAAAAAGCGTCAATGACAGTCGCTCGCACGCAGCCGCTGGTGGAGACGCCGACAACAATCAACGAGTCAACCTTGAGGTCAACCAGAAAGGAATTGAAGGGCGTACCGAAAAACGCGCTGGGTTTTGTCTTGAGCAACACCACGTCCTGCGGGGAGGGGGCGATGTCCGCGACAATTTCATTACCGCCGATCTCCGCCTCAGTGTCCTCGAGCTCGCGCGAATTCTTCCAACGCCAGCTGCCGGCGTCAAACCCGTCCGGACGGCGCGTGTTGGTGGAATAGAACACCGGAAGCTCACGCTCATGGCAGGCATCGAGCAGGCGCCGAATGACCTTGATCGCCGCCCAACCCTCTTCGCCGCAGGAGTTACGCCAGCGCTTGATCGACTCAAGTATGGGAGCCGGCTCAGCGCCAACAAAGTTGTAACTGACATCGACAATCATTAATGCGGGCCGCTTGCCAAAACCCATGTTCGCGCCATAGCCGGAGGCTTCGAGCACCGCCTTGTCGCGCGCGCTCATGTACTGCATCCATAGCGGTTCTTTGACTGCTTCAGTCATCGGTGTCTCCTATTGTTTTGAGATTACGCCCGTTGCGCGAGGTTTCAGGCGCGTCCAGCAAGCGCCTTCGCGTCCTTGATCCGGTGCGACACATGCCAGGGGCAGACCAAGCGCTCCGCCAAGTCGACCAGGAAAAACAAAAGAGTGCCGGCAACCCCGAGCAGGACGATGGAGGCGAACACACGCACCGTCTGGAACATGCTCTGCGCCGTGATGATGACGTAGCCAAGACCTTCCTGGGATGCCACAAACTCCCCGGCTATCGCGCCGACAAGGGCAAGCGATATCGCCACTTTCATACCAGCAAACATGTGTGGCAAGGCCCCAGGAAAGCGGATTTTCCAGAGCGCCTGCAGACGCGAGCCGCGCATGGTCTTGATCAGGTCAAGCGCGTCCGGATCTGCTGAACGCAATCCGAGGACAGAATCGATAACGACTGAGAATAAGGCAATCAGGAACGAAACCGCCACCTTGGATGGCGTGCCTGTCCCGAGCCAGATTATGAACAGCGGTGCGAGCGCAATCTTCGGAATGCTGTTGAGCGACACCAGCAGCGTGTAGAGGGTGTTCTCCAGCCAGCGCGAATAGACAATGCCCACCGCCGCCACCACGCCCAGCAGCAGAGCCAGGCCGAATCCCAGCATGGTCGTGTAAAGCGTATAAAGGGTATGTATCGCGTACCACTTGGGCTCGGCGCCTATTTCCAGCAACACGGCAGATGGCGGTGGCAGTAAGTGCAAAGGCAACGCGAGCAGCCTGACCAAGGCCTCCCATGCGGCGAAAAAAACCAGGATAACGACGAATACGGAAACCGCGCGATTGCCCATTCAGCCTCCTACCGCGGCAACGCCGCGCCCATGGCGCGCTGCTTTCATCACGCCCATCGATAGGAACAGACCACGAATATGGCGCACCATCGCCCCAAACTCCGGCGTCTCTCGAATATCCAGGTCGCGCGGTCGCGGCAGGGTAACGTCGATGATTTCAACGATGCGCCCAGGCGAGGGCGACATCACCACCACACGATCGCCCAGAAACACCGCCTCTTGGATGGAGTGGGTGACAAAGAAAACAGTTTTGGCATCTCCCATCCAGACCCGCTGCAATTCAAGGTTTAGCTCGTCGCGCGTCATCGCATCGAGCGCACCAAAGGGCTCGTCCATCAGCAGCAAACTGGGGTTCATGAGCAACGCGCGGCAGATCGACACGCGCTGGCGCATCCCGCCTGACAGCTCCCACGGATGCCGGTCTTCAAATCCGGTAAGCCCGAGCAATGCAAGCAGTTCACGCGCCTTTTGCTCCCAACCGGACGGGTCTAGGCGGTGAACCTCGATTGGGAGCATGACGTTGTCGAGCACCGTGCGCCAGTCGAGCAGGACATCGCGCTGAAACACCACCCCGAGACCTTCGGGCGGACCGTCGTGGGAACGACCGCCAATGACGATTTCTCCCGAACTCACGTGTTCCAGCCCGGCAAGGCAACGCATAAGGGTGCTTTTGCCGCAACCGCTGGGGCCAAGCACGCTGACGAATTCACCGGAGCCGATACCAAGATCGATGCCCGATAGAGCCGCCACATCGCCACGGCGCGACCGATACGTCTTGCCTACCCCGCGTATTTCAACAAATGCCGCTCCTGACGAAACGCGTGTCGCACCAGTACTGGGCTCATGGCTCATTGTGGAATAAATTTGTTGGTGAAAAAATCAACTGTCTTCCAGCCCGGCTTGATCACGCTGGCCTGCTCCATGGACTTGAGCGCTTCCTGCCAGTCTGACTCGGCCTGCCAGCCCAGGGGCCTGCCTTTAGTCGCCGGGGTCGCGAAGAGGGGCATGTACATCTTGAGTTGTCCCATCATGACCTTGCGGTCAAGCCGCAGGCCGGAACGCTGCGCCAGCATCGCGTCGACAGCCTCGTCTTCCTTGCCGGAGAAAATATAGTCCCACACGCGCTTGTTCACTGCCACCACCTTGGCCAGCATTTCGGCACGTTTGTCTATCGCGTCCTTTTGCACCACCAGGCCGTAGCCCGGGATGCGCAGGCCGACATCGGCGAAAAGAATGCCTGATGATGGGCGCGTTTCCGAAACGATGGGCGCAAAAAACGCCACGGTCGAAAGCGCGCCCTCAACCTGTCCCGACCCGTAGGTCGCCACCATGGATTGGCTATCAACGTTGACCACCTGGATGTCGTTGCGTGAAACGCCGCCGGCCTTGAAAAATGCATCGAGGAATGGTGCAGTCCCGGAACCGTTGGGAACAACGATCTTCTTGCCCACTAGGTCCTTGAGCGTCTTGTAGTTCCCGGCAATTGGCACAACAAGGCCGTTATCACCGGCGCGGACAAATCCCATGACCGAGGTCACCGGCAACCCGTTTGCTATCGCTGGCGCCATGGCGCCCAGTTGGGCAAAGCCGATGTCGATTTTTCCTGCGGCTACCTGCTGGATGGTGGAGACCGAGCCCCTGCCATCCAACACCTCGACATTCAATCCGGCTTCCTTGAACCAGCCCTTCTGAACCGCGAGGTGCAGGCCCGCGTGCATACCATGCGGCGCCCAATCCACCATTATCGAAATCTTGTCCTGCGCGTGCGCGATGCCCGAAAGTGACGCCATCACTGTCGCGGCAACGCCCCCCAGTATCAGGCGCCGCAGCGCCCTAAAAGAATGATTTAAAGCCATTTAATCTCCCAGAAAAAAGCTGTTCGTTAAAAGATGCCTGTTTGCGATACCGATTTAAATTCAAATACATTCTTACATTGATCTAGAGCTACCGAATAAGGGTAAAACCTATCAGGCTGCGGAAATACCGATCGAAAAAAGTGGGGTCTCTCCCCCCAGCAGCGAGTGGTGGAGCCTGAATTTCATCATTTGGAAATTTGACTCACTCATGGGCTGGTTTTCGGCAGTTTTGAGGTCTTTTCCCATGCTTTTGCCCCTCTTACGTCCCCTACGGACGGATTTGCCCCAGGGTCCGCATGTGCGTGAGTTTGTAGGCGGCCATGGTCAGAACGAACAGTTGATCGACTTTGTCCAGGCCGCGCACCATCACTTGGCGCATCGGGCCGATCAACTTGGCCCAGCCAAAGCCTTGCTCAATGAGTTTCGCTTTTGCTGCGAGATGGCGTAGCACTCGGTAGCGGCCACGCTGTGAGGTACGGCCGAGCGGCGCCCCTCAAGTTCGACACTTTCTGCACGTAAGTCTATGAATTCATCCTAAAAAACGAGCTCCAAATCGCAGACTACAAAACGTGCTTGGCGAGGTTTTCTGGCGTCGGCGGGACTAAATCCAAGCCTGTAAACAGCGACTTCTGCCGCAGTCCGCAGGCAAGGCCACTGTTTCAAGTCAACGCAGCCCGCCGAGTTAGCTGGCAGGCTCACACAGGCTGTTCAAGGCCCTCAGGTGCAAACAGGTCAGGACATCAACCTCGGTTTTGGAGTGTCGCCAGTTGCTCGCCAGATCATCGAACCCCAGGGAGCGCCACAGCTCAGACAAGGCCCAGATGTCACCGGCGTGGCGACTTTCGATCAAGCGCAGGCCCTCAAGCGCACAAGTTGCGGGAGTCACCCCCGGGCGCGCTGAAAGGAGGCAATCAGGGTGCCGACTTCGCCACCGGCTTCAAGGCGGCCCAAGGTGCAGACGGTGCGTTGGCGGGGTTTACCTTCTTCGTTGCGGAAAGACTCCGCCAATTGGTCGTAGCGCCGATTCCCGGATTGGGTGACCATGATCAAGATGGGATTGAGTGTGGCTTAATCTCAAAACTTTAAAACTATCCCAACATGCAAAACGTGCCAAGACAAGCAATTTTTAACTTAAGACCGAAAAACGCCCTAAGTGCTTGAAGTCATTTATAGATTAGGTCGCGAAAACGGGATTTTTGAAGAAAGTTGTTGAACTTGAGGTACCCGGCTCTGCCTATCCGCCTTTGCAACACTTGCGGAAAACTTAGGCAGCCACAGCTTGCCGCGCACGCGCCTCACGCACCGCCTTCACGATCTGCTCTGGCCCAATCGGCGTGGTATTGAACTCGATGCCAAACGGCGCCAAGGCATCGCACACCGCGTTGGCGATAGCCACAGGTGGGGCGATCGCGCCGCCCTCACCAAGGCCCTTGACCCCAAGCGGATTGAGTGGCGAGCGGGTTTCCTGGTGGATCAGCGTGATGTGCGGCACGTCACTGGCGGTGGGCAGCAGGTAGTCCATCAGCGAGCCGGTCAGCAATTGGCCTTCGGCATCGTATTGCATGCCTTCGAGCAGGGCACCACCGATGCCTTGCACCGTGCCGCCGATGATTTGCCCTTCGGCTAACATGGGATTAACCACCACGCCGCAATCGTGGGCGATCGCGTAGTGCTGCAGCGTCACTTTGCCCAGTTCGATATCAACCTCCACCTGCACCGCGTGTGCCGCGTAGGACCAGGTGACCGTTGGCGCTTCCCAGTAATAGGTTTCTTCAAGCCCTGCCTCAACCCCAGGTGGACGCTGGTGATCCCAGCCAGGCCGCGCGGCGTGGGCGATATGGCCCAGGCTCAGCTCGCGGCCGGGAATGCCAGCGATGCCGACCCCGGTCGGGCGCAATTCAAGGTCGCCGGGCGAGCATTCGAGCATGTTTGCGGCGATGGCAAAAACCTTTTTCAACAGTTTTTCACTGGCCACATGCATGGCTGCCGATACGTGAACGGTCGAGCGGCTGGCGATGGTGCCGAAGCCCATCGGTATGGCGCCGCTATCGGCCAGTGCCACCACCACATTGGCCGGGTCAACCCTCCACAGGTCGGCGGCGATCTGCGAATAAATCGTTTCCATGCCTTGCCCTTGCGGGCAGGCGCCGCTGGCGACATATAGTTTTCCAGATGGCTCGATGCGTATGGTGGCGCCCTCGAAGGGTCCCACCCCGGTGCCTTCGGTGTAGACACCGAGGCCCAGGCCCAGGTAGACCCCGCGCTTGCGCGCCTCAAGTTGGCGCACCCGGAATGTCTCAATACCACCGACGGCTTCAATCGCCTTGGCAAGCGCAGCCGGATAGTCACCGCTGTCGTAGACCACCGGTTCACCGTCGCGGTACGGAATGCCGACTGCATAGGGCATGTCGGCAGGCCCCACCATGTTGCGCCGCCGCACCTCGGCCGGCTCCAGCCCGAGTTCACGCGCAATCAGGTCCATCATGCGTTCGATCGCATGTGCCGCTTCTGGCCGTCCGGCGCCGCGATAGGGTGCGTTGGGCACCTTGTTGGTGGCCACCACACGACCCCGCACACTCAGGTTGGGTACCTTGTAGGGGCCGGCAATGTGGCTGGCGGTGTTGTACGGAATGCCGATGCCGACAGGATTCCAGGCGCCGCAATCCATCACGAACTCATCGCGCAGGGCCAGCACGCGACCATTGGCGTCGAAACCGACCTCGACCTCATGCAATTGATCGCGCGAGTGGCAGGCGCTTTGCATGTGCTCGCGTCGGTCCTCAATCCACTTTACCGGCTTGCCCAGTTGCTGCGCTAGAAACGGCAGTAGCACGTCTTCCGGGTACACATGCCCCTTGCCGCCGAAGCCGCCGCCGACGTCCGGGGCGATGCAGCGCACGCTGGCCTCAGGCACCGCCAGGGTGGTAGCCACCTCGCGCCGCACCCAGTGCACCATCTGGGTGGACGACCAGATCGTGTAGGCGCTGGTGCGCTTGTCGTATTGAGCGATCACCCCGCGACATTCCATCGGCATGGCGGCATAGCGGTGGTGATAGAAGTTACGCTGTAGGCGGTGCGCCGAGTTGGACAAGGCCAGCGCCACGTCGCCCTTGGCGATTGAGAACTCGGCCAGCAGGTTGGTGCCGTAGCGCTCGTGCAGGATCGACGCGCCGGGTTCCAGTGCCGCCGTCGGATCAACCGCCGACGACAGCACTTCCAGGTCGAGTTCTACCAATTCGGCGGCATCCTCGGCGATGTAGCGATTTTCAGCTACGATCACCGCGACAGCCTCGCCCACATGGCGTACTTTGTCGAAAGCCAGCAGCGGCTGGCGCGGATCGATGATCTTGTGCTTGACCTTGGTGCGCCATTTGCTCGGCAACGGAAGTTGCTGGTCGCCCACCGCCGGCAGCACTTCCTGCAACTCCAGGCCACTCATGGCCAACCAAACACCCGGCAATGCGCGCGCGCGCGTCAGATCGACCCCGCGGATGCGCGCATGCGCATGCGGGCTGCGCACAAAGGCCACATGGCCCATGCCTGGCAACACCATGTCGGCTATAAACTGGCCTTCGCCGATGAGCAGGCGGGCATCTTCGCGCCGCGCCACCGATTGACCTACAAAACCCTGCGATTGGGCGTGTGCCATCAAATATCCTTGGTTCAATAGGGGTGGAGTGGTCGGTACGGTTCGGCCGACTATTGCTAATTTAATCAATAAAATTATAATATTTTTAATATACGAAATAATCTATTGTGGACAAGCATTTCTTGACTGGTTACTTAGGCAAAGCCCATCTCCCCACTCATTCTTGAAAGCGTCAAGCTTTGAAACCGCCCCCCTTTTCCTACTACGCACCCGACAGTGTCGATGCAGCCGTTGCCCTGCTGGCTAGCCATGCTGGCGAGGCACGTCTTCTCTCCGGCGGCCAGAGCTTGGTGCCGATGCTCAACTTTCGCTTGCTGGCGCCCACCGCTTTGATCGACTTGGCGCGCATCCCCAACCTTGCCTATGTGCGCCACGAAAACGGCACGGTGGCCATCGGAGCGATGACGCGCCAGCGCCATGTCGAAAATTCCGATATTGTTGCCCAGCAGCTACCCCTGTTGCGTGAGGCGCTGGGCTGGGTGGGCCACCTGCCAACGCGCTCGCGCGGCACCATTGGCGGTTCCCTCGCGAATGCTGATCCTAGCGCCGAACTGCCGATGGCGCTGCTGGCGCTCGACGGTTCTGTGGTCGCCGCCGGGCCAGGCGGTCGCCGCACCATCGCCGCCACCGACCTGTTCAATTCGATGTTCAGCACCCATCTCGCATCTGACGAGATTTTGATCGAGGTACGCATCCCTGTGATGGTGCCCGGCAGCGGTTTCGCCATCGAGGAACATGCGCGCCGCAAGGGTGACTTCGCTATCGTCGGGGTGGCCGTGGTGGTGCAACATGAGGGCGACCGCTGCCTGCGCGCACGAATCGCCGCTTGCGGCGTCGGTAGTGTCGCAGTGCGTCTAAGCGGTGCCGAGCAGATTCTTGAACGCAACGGACTGGGACCGGCGGCGATCAATGCAGCGGCGGCCAGCGCCGCTGCCGAGATCGATCCGCTTACCGATCCGAATTCCTCGGCCGACTATCGTCGACACCTGACTGGCGTGCTGCTGGGGCGCGCACTGCGCCGAGCCGCCGGATTGAGTCCCGTTGCCATCCACTGAGAACACAATGAACGAAACCAGCCCCGAATTGGTTGAAATCAGCCTGATCGTCAACGGCAAGCCGCGCACTGGCCGATGTGAGCCGCGCAAGTTGCTGGTAGATTTTTTGCGCGAAGACTTGGCGCTGACCGGTACACATGTCGGCTGCGAGCACGGCATTTGCGGTGCTTGCACCATCCTTATCGATGGTGAAGCTGCGCGCTCCTGCATCACGCTTTCGGTGCAGGCCAACGGCGCTGAACTTGTCTCTATCGAAGGCCTCGCGCAGGGCGGCGTATTACATCCCCTGCAGCAGGCATTCGCCAAATTTCACGGCCTGCAATGCGGCTTTTGCACGCCCGGCATGCTGATAACCGCGATCGACTTTCTGCGCGTCAACCCAACGCCTACTGAAGAAGAAGTGCGCGACGCTATGTCGGCCGTGTTGTGCCGCTGCACAGGATATCAGGGCATTGTGGCAGCCGTGATGGCAGTCGCGCACGCTTCTTCTCCAGCCGCGTCCACCTGATTGCCGTAACCCCTGTCAAGGGCTGCGGTGGCCACAAGCCGCCTTGGCTCGAGAGGGTAGGCCTTTGGGTCGCTGCAAACCCTGGATCCGCACGGCCAAAAGCACTTAGCGGTCTTAAACCTGTGCCATGCTTACTTATGATCAGGTGGGTGGAATTCCTATATCCAGCCCCAACACTCTTTGCTCTTTGGCAGGAACTGGCCTACCGGTGATTCGCGGCGGGCCACAGGTCACCGCCCAGGCAAAAAATTCGCCGTCAAGCCAGCTCGTACCAAGACAGATGCAAAGCTGGCTTGAGGCTTTGGTCAGAAGACATCGTGGCCACACACGCCCCGATCTTCAGGCGTGTTTGCGAATGGCCGCGGCCAGCACATCCACCATCTGCGCAATGTGCGCCTCTTGCACGATGTACGGCGGGCACAGCACCAAGTTTTCGCCGGCCGGGCGCACCAGCACGCCTTGGGCAAAGCACTCTATAAAAATGTCGTAAGCCCGTTTTCCCGGCAAGGCCGACGGCGCCACCTCGACCGCGCCGGCCAGACCCAGGGTGCGCACACCCACCACCGTGGGCAAGCCCCTGAGCTGGCTGTGCATGGCGTCACCCAGCACCCGGCCCATCTGGCCTGCGCGGGCAAACAGCTGCTCGTCTTCAAAGAGCTTGAGCGTGGCAATGGCCGCCGCGCAAGCCACGGGGTGGCCGGAGTAGGTGTAGCCGTGAAAAAACTCGATGGCGTGCTCGGGGCTGCCAGCGTTGG
>CAMCUN010000043.1 GCA_945878995.1 Polaromonas sp. YR568
GTGCACGGGCCCTACACGCTCAAGGCCACGCCCATAAAAACGGTCATGCCCAGCCAATGGTTGAGCCTGAAGGCCTTGAAACAGCCCTCACGCTCGCGCCGGCGAATGAGCCACACATGCCACAGGGCTTGGCCAGCTGCGGCGGCCAGCGCCAGCCACCACAGCTTGGCGCTTTGCAAGGGCTGCAACACCCAGGCCCAGGTGAGCAGGAAGGCGGCATAAAAGCCCATGATGGCCGCCACGTCCCAACGGCCCAGCGTGATGGCCGAGGTCTTCATGCCAATTTTCAAGTCGTCGTCGCGGTCGACCATGGCGTATTCGGTGTCGTATGCCAGCACCCAAAAAAGGTTGCCCAGCAGCAGCAACCAGGCCTGCAGTGGCACATGGCCCTGCACGGCTGCGTAGGCCATGGGAATGCCAAAACTAAAAGCAATGCCCAGCACCGCCTGCGGCATGGCCACATGGCGCTTGGCATACGGGTAGGCCACGGCCACAGCCAAAGCCGCGAACGACCAGGCGATGGTGGCGGCATTGGTGGTGAGCACCAGGCCAAAAGCCGCCAGGGCCAGCACCGCGCCCACCAGCAAGGCCTCTTTGACCGCCAGCGCCCCTGAAGTCACCGGGCGCTGGGCCGTGCGCTTGACGTGGCGGTCAAAGTCGCGGTCGGCCACGTCGTTGAGGCAGCAGCCCGCGCTGCGCATGAGGATGGTGCCCAGCACGAACACTGCCAACAGGTGCCAGCCCGGAAAACCACCCGCGGCCAACCACAGCGCCGACAGCGTCGGCCACAGCAGCAGCAGCCAGCCTGCCGGCCGGTCCCAGCGTATCAGTTGCAGGTAAAGCGGCAGCCGAGCAGCAGTCGGCGGCAAGGGGCCAAAGGCAGCCACGCTCAGTCCTCCAGCAAAGCCCGCAGCATCCAGGCGGTTTGCCCGTGGATGGCCAAGCGCTGGGTCAGCAGGTCGGCGGTGACCTCGTCACCGGCTTGGCCCACCAGCTCAAACAAGCTGCGGGCGGTGCGCGCCACCGTCTCGTGGCCTTGCACCAAGATGCGCACCATCTCCAGCGCCTTGGGCGGCTGGGTGGGCACGTCGGGCACGGTGGCCAGGGCTGCAAATTGGGCGTAAGAGCCCGGGGCCGGGCAACCCAGCGTGCGAATGCGCTCGGCAATCGGGTCGGTGGCTGCCCACAACTCGCTGTACTGCACCATGAACATGTTGTGCAAGGTGCTGAACATGGGGCCAGTCACGTTCCAGTGAAAGTTGTGCGTGTTCAGGTACAGGGTGTAAGTGTCGGCCAGCAGGCGGCCCAGGCCTTGGGCAATGGCTGCGCGGTGCTCGTCGCTGATGCCAAAGTTGATGCGGGGCGCGAGTGTATGGGCTAGAGCCATGGTGCTTTCTGGTGTAGGGATGGAGCAAAAACTCGAGACCACAAGTGCGGCGAGGGCAAACTGATCAAGACAACCTGCTCACGCCCGGCAGCTCACAGGCGTAGACCGCATTGCGCAGTGCCGCAATGGCCTCGTAGCGCGTGTAGCTGCGCCGCCAGGCCAGCACCACGCGGCGGGTAGGCACATGGCCGTCAAAAGGCAGGTAAGTGATGTAAGCGTTCTCGGCGCGGGTATCGGGCGCTGGTGCGGCGCGGCCCTTGCCGCGCTTGGGGGTGGCTGCACCGAGCGCGCCCTTGGGCACGCTCAGGCGCGGCACCAGCGTGATGCCCATGCCCGCGGCCACCATGTGCTTGATGGTTTCCAGCGACGAGCCCTCAAAGCTTTTGCGTATGCCCTCGGCGGTGCTGGAAAAGCGCGCAAATTCAGGGCAAACCTCCAGCACATGGTCGCGAAAACAATGGCCATTGCCCAGCAAAAGCATGGTCTCGTGCTTGAGCTCTTCGGCGTTGATGCTTTGACGCTGGGCCAGCGCATGCGTGCTGGGCACAGCCACCACAAAGGGCTCGTCGTACAGCGGGGCCATGGCCAGGTTGGTGTCCGGAAAAGGCTCGGCCAAGATGGCGCAATCGATCTCGCCCGTGCGCAACTCTTCAAGCAGCTTGACCGTGAAGTTCTCCTGCAGCATCAGCGGCATTTGCGGGTGGTGCGCAATCACTTGGCGCACCAGGTCAGGCAGCAAATAAGGGCCTATGGTGTAGATGATGCCCAGGCGCAGCGGGCCATCGAGCGGGTTTTTGCCGCGCTTGGCAATTTCTCGGATTCTGTCGGCCTGCTCCAGCACGCTTTGCGCCTGGCGCACGATGTCTTCGCCCAGAGGGGTGACGGCGATTTCGCTGGCGTTGCGCTCAAAGAGCTTGACCTCGAGCTCTACTTCGAGCTTTTTGATGGCCACGCTCAGCGTGGGCTGCGAGACGTGGCAGGCATCGGCGGCCCGGCCGAAATGCTTTTCACGGGCCACGGCCACGATGTACTTGAGTTCGGTGAGCGTCATGCATGCATTTTGCTTGAAGCCCAAGTCCACAACCCATGCGGGTGCACCAGGCTTTAAAGGCTTTAAGCCTTGAGGAACTCCGACTTGCTGCCCAACCAGCGCTGAATATGGCGCTGGGCCAGTACAGGGTGGCGATCCAACATGAGCGGCGCCAAATCCCTGGCCCAGGCCAGCAACTCGGTGTCGGTGGCGAGGTCTGCAAAGCGCAGCAGCGGGGCGCCCGACTGGCGCGCCCCCAAAAACTCACCCGGCCCGCGAATGTCCAGGTCGCGCCTGGCAATTTCAAAGCCATCTTGCGTCTGGGCCATGGCCTTGAGGCGTGCGCGCGCCGTCTCGCCCAGGCGCGGAGCGTCGCCCGTGGAATACAGCAACACACAGGCCGAGGCCGCCGCACCGCGCCCAACCCGGCCGCGCAGTTGATGCAGCTGTGACAAGCCAAAGCGCTCGGCATGCTCGATGACCATGAGCGAGGCGTTGGGCACGTCCACGCCCACCTCAATGACGGTGGTGCTGACCAGCACGCCGGTTTGCCCCGCGTTAAAGCGCTCCATCACGGCTTTTTTCTCCGCTTGCGGAATGCGCGAATGCAGCAGGGCCACCTCGGTGCCAGGCAGGGCGGCGCTGAGCGCTTCATGGGTTTCGGTGGCGTTGCGCAAATCCAGCGCCTCGCTTTCTTCAATCAGCGGGCACACCCAGTAGACCTGTCGGCCTTCGTCGAGTTGCGATCGAATGCGCTCGACCACCTCGTCCCGTCGGCTGTCACTCACCACCTTGGTCACAACAGGTGTGCGGCCCGGCGGCAGCTCGTCGATGGTGGAGACATCCAGGTCGGCGTAGTAACTCATGGCCAGCGTGCGCGGAATGGGCGTGGCCGACATCATCAAGAGGTGCGGCTCCTGCGCGGCCTCGCCAGCCATCTTGCTGCGCAAGGCCAAGCGCTGGGCCACGCCAAAGCGGTGCTGCTCGTCGATGATAGCCAGCGCCAAATTCTTGAACTGCACCTTGTCCTGAATCACCGCATGCGTGCCCACCACCAGGCCGGCCGCACCGCTTTCAATGGCGGCCAAGGCCTTGCGGCGCTCGGCGGCTTTTTGGCTGCCCGTCAGCCATGCGGTCTGCAGCCCCAAAGGTTCCAACCAGTCCACCAGCTTGCGAAAATGCTGCTCGGCCAAAATTTCGGTGGGCGCCATCAGCGCGCACTGCCAGCCCGCGTCCATGCAGCGCACGGCGGCCAGCGCTGCCACCACGGTCTTGCCCGAGCCCACGTCGCCTTGCAGCAGGCGGTGCATGGGCCAGATTTTTTGCAGGTCACCAGCAATCTCGGCGTCCACCCTTTGCTGCGCCCCCGTCAGCGCAAAGGGCAGGCGCGCCATCAGCTGCGCGCGCAAGCCGCCATGCGGTGCGTCCACGGGCGGCACCAAGGCGGGCGCACGCATGGCGTCGCGCACGCGCCGCGATTGCAGCTGCGAGAGCTGCTGGGCCAGCAATTCCTCGGCTTTGAGGCGAATCCAGGCCGGGTGGCTGCGGTCCTCCAGCGTGGCCAGCGACACCTGGGCGCTGGGGTGGTGCAAAAACTGCAGGGATTCTTTGAGGCGCCAAAACTCGCCGCGCACCAGGGGTGAGGCGCCAGGGGGCAAGGTGTCTGACACATCGGCCCGCGCCAAACCGCTTTGCACCGCCTTGCGCAGGTAGGCCTGCGGCAGCTGCGCCACCGTGGAATACACGGGCGTGAGCGACTGCGGCAGCTCGCCGCCCGCCAGCTTGAAGCTCGGGTGCACCATTTCCCGCCCCAAAAAGCCGCCGCGCAGCTCGCCGCGCACGCGCACCACCGCGCCTTCAGTCAGCGTCTTTTGGTGGCTGGGGTAAAAGTTGAGAAAGCGCAGCACACAGGTGTCGCTGCCGTCGTCCACCTTGACCTTGAGCTGGCGCCTGGGCGCCAGGCTGATCTCGCTGCTGAGCACGCGGGCCTCGATTTGCACCACCTCACCGTCTCGCGCATCGGCCAGGCGGCTCAGGCGGGTCTCGTCCTCATAGCGCAGCGGCAGGTGCAAAGCCAGGTCGATGTCGCGCGCCAGCCCGAGCTTGAGCAAGGCTTTTTGAGCAGGGGATTGGGCCTTGGCAGGCACGGCAGCGGACATGGGCATTGATTGTGCCGCCCCCACCAAGGACAAGCGCGGGGCTGCGAGAATCAACGCCCTTTACCCAACCCTTGGAACGGGCCCGTCCGGCCCTCAAGCCATGACTTCTTTTGCACCTCCCGTCGCCGCACCCGAATGGACGCTGGCCGACTTTGACTTTGACCTCCCCCCCGAGCTGATTGCGCAGCAGCCCGCCCCCCAGCGTGCAGGCTCGCGCTTGCTGGACGGGCGTGGCACGCAGGCGCAGGACCTGCTTTTTACCGACTTTCCCAATCTGCTGCAGCCGGGCGACCTCTTGGTGTTCAACGACACTCAGGTCATCAAGGCCAGGCTGTATGGCCACAAGCCCAGCGGCGGCCGGCTGGAGCTGCTGGTCGAGCGCGTGCTGGACGCAGCCAGCGGCGAGGTGGCCGCGCACATGAAGGTGAGCAAAAAACCCGCCCCCGGCACGGTGCTGCAAATGGACGGCGGCTTTTCAGCCACGCTGCTGGGGCGCTGGCCCCATGCGGAGGGCCCGCTTTACAAACTGGCCTTCAGCGGCGACCCCTACACCCTGATGGCGGCCCACGGCCATGTGCCGCTGCCGCCCTACATCACCCATGAAGACACGGCAGAAGACGAGGCCCGCTACCAAACCGTGTTTGCGGCCAAGCCCGGCGCGGTGGCCGCACCCACCGCCGCGCTGCATTTTGACGAGGCCATCTTGGCGCAGCTAGAGGCGCGCGGCGTAGAGCGCGCCAACATCACGCTGCATGTGGGCGCGGGCACCTTTCAGCCCGTGAAAACCGAGCGCATCAGCGATCACCTGATGCACTTTGAACGCTTTGAGGTGCCCGCGGCCACCCATGAGGCCGTGGCGCGTTGCAAGGCGCGCGGCGGGCGCGTGTTGGCGGTCGGCACCACCACCGTGCGGGCGCTGGAGTCGGCGGCGCACTTGGGGCCTGCGTGCGACGACACCAACATCTTCATCACGCCCGACTTTGAATTCAAGGTGGTGGACCTCTTGCTGACCAACTTTCACCTGCCCAAAAGCACGCTGATGATGCTTATCAGCGCCCTGGCCGGTCACCCGCAGGTGATGGCGCTGTACCAGCACGCCATCGCCCAGCGCTACCGCTTTTTCAGCTACGGCGACGCCATGCTGCTGCAGCGGCGCCCCTGAAATTTATTCTGCCTTGATGCCAGCGTAAGCGGCCACCCGCGCCCAGCGCACCAGCTCGGCGCGCATGAAGTCGGTGGCCTGCTCGGGCGTGGCCTGCAAGATGTCAAAACCCATGCCTTCGAGCTTGGCGCGCAGCTCAGGCTGGGCCAGGGCCTTGGCGTAGGCGCCGTGGAGCTTTTTGACCACGGCTGGCGGCGTGGCCGCAGGTGCATACACCGCAAACCAGTTGGACACCTCGGCGCCCGGGTAGCCCGACTCGCCCAGCGTGGGCAGCTGGGGCAGGTCGCGGTGGCGCTGCTTGGCCGCCACCGCAATCGCGCGGATTTGGCCTTGTTTGATGAAGGGCAGCGCGTTTTGCAGCGGGCTGAACATGTACTCCAGCTGGCCACCCACCAAATCGGTCATGGCCTGCGACTGGCCCTTGTAGGGAATGTGGTTGGAGCTGGTGCCCGCCAGCTGGTTGAAGTACTCGGCCGACAAATGCTGTGAGCTGCCCAAACCGGCCGAGCCGTAGTTCATGCGCCCAGGCCGGCTGCGCGCCAGCTCCACAAACTCGCGCAAGTTGGTTGCCTTCACAGACGAGTGCACCACCAGCACCACATCGGTCTGGCCGATCAAGGCCACGGTTTGAAAGTCTTTGAGCAAGTCGTAGGGGAGCTTGCGGTACACCGCCACGTTGGTGGCAATGGTGCTGGGTGACACCAGCAGGGTGTAGCCGTCGGGCTTGGCCTTGGCCACCAGCTCGGTGCCAATGTTGCCGCCTGCGCCCAGCTTGTTTTCCACCACCACAGGCTGGCCCAAGATCTCGCCGACTTTTTGACCCACTGCGCGGGCCATCACGTCGGTGCCGCCACCGGCCGCCACCGGCACCACCACTTGAATGGGGCGCTGAGGAAAAGCCTGCGCCTGCACCTGGGGCAAGACCGAAAGAACCAGCACAAAACCAGCCAAAAAGCGTGTGACCATGACCATGGCGTCTCCCATCTTTCATAAATTTCGATCTAAGATGATATCCATACTTATCATCCACACCGTCGAGACAAACCATGACCCAAGCTGCCAGCCCCGCCCTGATTGATGACCTTGTGATCGCCAACCACATTCTTGTGAACGAGGGCGTGCTCGACGGCTTTGGCCACATCAGCGTGCGCCACGACAAAAATCCTGAGCGTTTTTTGATCGCCCGCAGCATGGCGCCCGGCTTGGTCACCGCCGATGACATGGTGGAATGCGACCTCGACGGCCAGGTCTACGACGAGCGTGGCCGCAAGACCTATGTGGAGCGCTTCATCCACAGCGAGATTTTTCGCGTCCGGCCCGAGGTGATGTCCATCATCCACAGCCATTCGCCCGCGGTGATTCCCTTTGGCGTGACGGGCGCCCGCCTGCGCCCGATTTGCCACATGAGCGGCTTTTTGGGCGCCCAGGTGCCGGTGTTTGAAATTCGGCACACCGCAGGCGAGTCCAGCGACATGCTCATTCGCAACCAAGCCTTGGGCAAGGCACTGGCCGACAGCCTGGGCGCCTCCAACGTGGCTTTGCTGCGCGGCCACGGTAATGTGGTGGTGGGCACGTCCATACAGCAAGTGGTGTTCCGTGCTTACTACACCGAGAGCAACGCCCGCCTGCAAAGCCAGGCCATGGCCATGGGCGAGATTGAATTTCTCTCGCCCGGTGAGGCCGAGGCCGCCTCCGGGATGAATGACGTGCACCTGGACCGCCCTTGGCAGGTGTGGAAGCGGCGCGCACGGCACATGGGCCTTGAGCTCGGTGCGTGATAGGCGTCTTTGAATAACGTGCTGACAGGCGGGTATGAGGACTTGAGGACTTGATCCTCGCGCGGGGGCGACAAACGCAGGGGCGGTAAAGGGCCTGCCTACAATCGCGCCCCGCCATGCTCACATTTGACCTGCTCCACCAAGACCCCGGCTCGCGCGCCCGCCGGGGCACGCTGACCCTGAACCACGGCGTGGTGCAAACCCCCATCTTCATGCCCGTGGGCACCTACGGCACCGTCAAAGGCGTGATGCCACAGTCGCTGAACGACATGGGCGCGCAAATCATCCTGGGCAACACCTTCCATCTGTGGATGCGCCCGGGCCTGGACGTGATGAAAAGCTTTGGCGGCCTGCACGGCTTTGAGAATTGGCACAAGCCCATCCTCACAGACTCGGGCGGCTTTCAGGTGTGGAGCCTGGGTGCCATGCGCAAGATCAGCGAAGAAGGCGTGCGCTTTGCCTCGCCGGTCAACGGTAACAAGCTGTTCCTCACGCCCGAGGTGTCCATGCAGATTCAAACAGTGCTCAATTCGGACATCGTCATGCAGTTCGACGAATGCACGCCCTACGACACCCAAGGCCACATCACCACCGAGGCCGAGGCACGCATTTCCATGGAGCTCAGCCTGCGCTGGGCCGGGCGCTGCGTCAGCGAGTTTGAGCGCCTGGGCAACCCGAATGCGCTGTTTGGCATTGTGCAAGGCGGCATGTTCGAGCACCTGCGGCAAGAGTCGCTGGACGCCTTGGTCGCACTGGACCTGCCAGGCTACGCCGTGGGCGGGGTCAGCGTGGGCGAGCCCAAAGACGAGATGCTGCGCATCATGGCGCACACCCCGCACCGCCTGCCCGCACACAAACCGCGCTACCTCATGGGCGTGGGCACGCCCGAAGACCTGGTCGACGGCGTGGCCGCCGGTGTAGACATGTTCGACTGCGTCATGCCCACGCGCAATGCCCGCAACGGCCATGTGTTCACCCGCTTCGGCGACTTGAAAATCCGCAACGCCCGCTACAAAACCGACCCTGCGCCTATGGACGAAACCTGCAGCTGCTACGCCTGCCAGGGCCGCACCCGCCCAGACGGGAGCAGCGAAGGCGGCTTTTCACGCGCCTACCTGCACCACCTGGACCGCTGCGGCGAAATGCTGGGCCCCATGCTGGCCAGCATCCACAACCTGCATTACTACCTGAACCTCATGCGCGAGGTGCGGTTGGCGCTGGACGCAGGGCGCTTTGGCGAGTTCAGGGCGCAGTTCAAGCAAGACCGGGCGCGCGGAATTTAAGTTGCTTTGGAGGGGCAGCGTGTTTTTGCAGGAGCTTGCCTGCAAGCGAATCGTGCCGAACAACGGGCATGTCCTTATGCAACAAATCGCCAGCAGGCTGGCTCCTACAAGGGGCAAGGCGGCGTGTTTTTGTAGGAGCTTGCCTGCAAGCGAATCGTGCCGAACAACGGGCATGTCCTCATGCAACAAATCGCCAGCAGGCTGGCTCCTACAGGGGACAGGGCGGCGTGTTTTTGTAGGAGCTTGCCTGCAAGCGAATCGTGCCGAACAACGGGCATCTCCTCATTCAACAAATCGCCAGCAGGCTGGCTTCTACGGGGGGCAAGGCGGCGTGTTTTTTGCAGGAGCTTGCCTGCAAGCGATTCGTGCCGGGCAGCAGGCATCACCTCACGCCAAAAATCGCCAGCTGGCTGGCTCCTACAGGGGGCAAGGCGGCGTGTTTTTTGTAGGAGCTTGCCTGCAAGCGAATCGTGGCGGGCAACGAGCATCACCTCATGCCAATATTCGCCAGCAGGCTGGCTCCTACAAGGGGCAAGGCACGTAGCTGCGGCTGACGGCCACGCCCAGGGTCTTCAAGCGGCGGGCCATGCACAGCACGGCTTTGTCTTTGCTCAGCAGCTGCGCGCGGTGTGCGGCGGCCAAGTCTATGAATTTTTGGTCGTCGGCGTCTTTGCAGGTGAACACCGCTTTGGGTGCCACCTCGCAGAGCGTGGCGCGCGCATCAAAAGCGGCCAGCACCTGCGCGGCGGTGATGCCGTAAAAAGCCATGCGAGGCTGCAGCTGCGGGTAGTCGAGCACGCGCCTGAGCTCTTCGCGCATGACGGCGGTGCTCAGAAAGCGCAGCTCGCGGGCGTCGAGTGCGGCGCGCAAGGCGGCGGTGGCAGGGTCGCTGAAAATAAAAAGGTCAAGCAAGATGTTGGTGTCCAGCACCACCGGTGACGCCAGGGCCACTGCTAGGGCTTCCGCCTGGACAGGCGCCGGCTTTGAAGCACTTGAAGCCGCCAGGGCTTCCTCTTGCTGCTCCACCTTTAAACGCCCTCTGCAGGGGCGGCCGCAGCGCCGTCTTTTCGCGGCGAGCCGGCCACCAGGTCAAAGCGGAACAGCCGGCATTCAATGGGGCCGTTCCACATGGGCACGCGCCGCGATTCCTTCAGGCGCATCTTGCCTGGCAGCTTGAGCTCGGGCGTGAGCAGGTGGGCGGTCCAGCCGGCGAAGTGCTTTTTCCAGTGCGAGGCCAGCTGCGCATAAAACGCGTCCATGTCCTGGCCGTTGTCGCTGTGCGCGGTTTCACGGCCACCGCGCACCGAGGGCAGCGCCGCCAGAGGCTGGCCAAAATCATCCACGGCGTCCTGGCGGAATGTGGGCGCGCCTGGGGCGCGGCCGCGCCCGCTGCTGGCCTGACTGGCCACACCGGCCACACCAGCCACTTCAATGCGCTCACCATAAGGCGGGTTGATCAGCATCACGCCGGCCGGGGCGGGCGGCATGCGCTGAAGCGCGTCGCCGCCGCGCAGCTGCACGGCGTGGGCCACGCCCGCGCGCTCGGCATTGCGCTGAGCAAAGTCAACCATGCGAAAAGACACGTCGCTGCCAAACACCGGGGCGCTGGGCACGGTGATGGCGGCTTCGGCCTGGCTTTTGAGGCCCTGCCAAACGTGGGCCTGGAAGGGCAGGTATTTTTCAAAGGCAAATCGCCTGAGCAGCCCAGGGGCGATGTGGCAGGCGATTTGCGCAGCCTCGATCACGATGGTGCCGGAGCCGCAGCAGGGGTCGTACAGTGGCACGCCGTCCTGGCAAAGGCGGTCCCAGCCGCTGGCGGCAATCATGGCGGCGGCCAGGGTTTCTTTGAGCGGGGCCTCGCCCTTGTCTTCGCGCCAACCGCGCTTGAACAGCGGCTCGCCCGAGGTGTCGATGTGGACCGTCACGGTGTCTGTGGTCAGGTGCACATGGATGCGCACGTCCGGGTGGTGGGTGTCCACGCTGGGCCGCTGGTCGTTGAATTTGGCGCGAAAGCGGTCGGCCACCGCGTCTTTGATGCGCAGGGCCGCAAAGTTCAAGCTTTGCAGCGGGCTGTGCTGGGCGGTGATCTCGACCTTGAAGGTCTGGCGCGGCGTGAACCACAGCTCCCAGGCCACATTGCCGGCGGCGTTGTAAAGGTCTTGCTCGTTGCGGTAGCCGTTCTGGGCCAGTTGCACCAACACGCGCTGGGCCAGCCGGCTGTGCAGGTTGAGCAGCAAGGCGTCGCGCCAAGCGCCTTCCAGCGCCACGCCGGCGCGCCAGGCTTTGGGGGCAATGCCCGTGATGCGCTCCACCTCGGCGGCCAAATAATCCTGCACCCCGGCGGCGCAGGGTAGGAACAGGGACAAGGCGTTCACAAGGTCTTTCTGAGGTTGGCCGGCGCAATGCGCAAGGCCTCGCGGTACTTGGCCACGGTGCGGCGGGCGCACTCAATACCCTGCTCGCGCAGCATGTCGGAGATTTGGTTATCGCTCAGCGGCTTGGCCGCGCTTTCGGCCGCCACCAATTGCTTGATGAGGGCGCGCACCGCTGTGCTCGACGCATTGCTGCCGCTGTCGGTGCCCAGGCCGGAGCCAAAAAAGTACTTGAGCTCAAAGGTGCCGTAGGGCGTGCTCATGTACTTGGCGGTGGTCACCCGCGAGATGGTGGACTCGTGCAGGCCCAGCTCGTCGGCAATCTCGCGCAGCACCAGCGGCCGCATGGCCAACTCGCCGTGGGTGAAAAAGTTTTTTTGCCGCTCGACGATGGCGGTGGACACGCGCAAGATGGTGTCAAAGCGCTGCTGGATGTTCTTGATGAACCAGCGCGCCTCTTGCAGGCGCTGCTGGAGCGCGGCGCCCTGCTGGCCTTTGTGCTGCTTGAGCGCGTTGGCATAGATGTCGTGCACGCGCAGCTTGGGCATCACGTCGCTGTTGAGTGTGACCTTGAAGCCGCGGCCTGACTTTTGCACCAGCACGTCGGGGATGATGAGGTTGCGCTCGACGTTGACAAAGCGCCGGCCGGGCTTGGGGTCCAAGCGGCCAATGATGGCAATGGCGGCTTTGACCAGCGCTTCAGAGCAGCCGGTGGCCGCGCTCAGGCGCTTGACGTCGCGCTTGGCCAGCAGCTCCATGGGCTGCTTGCACACCGCCATGGCCGCGCGCGTTTCCTCGGTGTTGCGCTCGTCAAGCAATTGCAGGCTCAGGCATTCGCCCAGGCTGCGTGCGCCCACGCCGGGCGGGTCCATGTTTTGCAGCAGGCCCAAGGCGGTGGTGAAGCGGTGTTGAAGTTCGTCGAACTCTTCAAGGTCATCGCCCGCCAGACCGGCGGCCAAGGCCTCGATGGCGTCTTCCAGGTAGCCGTCGTCGTTGAGCGACTCAATCAGAAAGTGCAGCGCCGCGCGGTCTTCAGGCGACAAGCGCAGGCTGAGCATTTGCCGGTGCAGGTGCTGCTGCAGGGTGTCTTGGCTGCGGGCCAGCTCAATGGCGTCGGCCTGCTCGTCGTCGTTGTTGTTTTTGCGGGCCGGCGCGTCGCCGCCCCACTCGCTGTCGTCGGGCGCGGTCTCCACCGAGCCGTCGCCCTCCCAGCTGTCTTCCAAGCGGGGCTCGCTGTCGGCGTCAGCGCTGGGCGACTCGGGCGCCTCTGTGCTGGACTCGCTGCTGCTTGAGGTGCTGGTGGCCGGGGCGCTGCTGAAGGCGTCGTCCGCTCCTTCAAAGTCTTGAGCGTCGGCGGTCACAGGCGCGTCGGCCTGGGCCACACCAAAATCCTCGCGGGTGGCGGCCTCATCAGAGACCTCTAAAAACGGGTTCTCGTCGAGCATTTGCTCGACCTCCTGGCTCAGCTCCAGGGTCGACAGCTGCAACAGCCGAATGGACTGCTGCAGCTGCGGCGTGAGCGCCAGGTGCTGCGAGACGCGAAGCGACAGGCCTTGCTTCATGGCCGGCCACCTTCAAATGGCAAGCGCCCGCCCGTCCACGCCGCTTGGCATGGCAGCGCCACATTCAAGGTGACAGGCCCGAGGTTTGACATGCTCACATTCGGAAGTGCTCGCCGAGGTAGACCCGGCGCACGTCGGCGTTGTTGACGATTTCGGCAGGCGTGCCGCGGGCCAGCACATGGCCGTCACTGATGATGTAGGCCCGGTCGCAAATGCCCAGGGTCTCGCGCACGTTGTGGTCGGTGATGAGCACGCCAATGCCGCGCGCTTTTAAAAACCCAACGATGCGCTGGATCTCGATGACGGCAATCGGATCAATCCCCGCAAAAGGCTCATCAAGCAATATAAAACGCGGCTGGCTGGCCAGGGCCCGGGCAATTTCCACGCGCCGCCTCTCGCCGCCCGACAGCGCGGGTGCTGGTGAGTCGCGGATGTGCTCGACGCGCAAGTCGTGCAGCAACACATCGGTGCGTCGCCGAATCTCGGCGTCGGACAAGGGCTGGCCCGCCTCGTCGTGCTGGAGTTCGAGCACGGCGCGTATGTTTTCCTCGACATTGAGCTTGCGAAAAATCGAGGCTTCTTGCGGCAGGTAAGACAAGCCCATGCGCGCGCGCTTGTGAATGGGCATGCGCTCGACGGCCTGGCCGTCAATGCTGATGTGGCCGGCATCGGCGCGCACCAGGCCCACGATCATGTAAAACGAGGTGGTTTTGCCCGCGCCATTGGGGCCAAGCAGGCCGACCACCTCGCCACTTTGCACGGTGAGCGAGACGTCTTCCACCACCAAGCGGCTACCGTAAGATTTTTTCAGGCCCTGGGCCTCCAAGCGGCTGGTGACAGCCGCAGCTGGGGACGCAGACAGGGCAGAAAGTTGGCTCACTTTTTGTCCTGGCCCAGGCGGCTGCTGGGCCTGAGCTGGGGTGCTGGGGCCGCCGGCGGCTTGGGCAAGCCGGGGGCTGTCTCGCTGGCCGGGGCAGCATTTCCTGTGCGGGGCGAGAGCAGGGCGCGCACGCGCCCACCTGAGGCTCCATTGCGGGGGCCGCCGTCGACCGTGAAGACATCGGCCAGGTTGTCGTAGCGGATCAGCCCGCCCGTGGTCTCGTCGGCCAGGCTGGCGCCCACATAGCGGCGCAGGGCGGCGCGGCGGCTGAACTGCACGGTGTCAGCGCGGCCGTCATACTCAATCAGCTCGGCCTCGCCCTCAACAGTTTCGTCCACACCATCGCGCTTGCTGCGGTAGTAAGCCAGCTGGCCGGGCGCAGCCACGATTTGCGCACGCTGGTAACCGTCGGGCGACTGGCTGACCTCCACCCGGCCGCCACGGATCAAAATGCTGCCCTTTGTGATCAGCACATTGCCCGTGAACACGGTGAGCTGCTTGAGGTCGTCATGCCGCATGGCATCTGCCTCGGCGTTCATGGGCTTGTCGCGGTCGGCTTTTTCTGCCCAGGCGGGCAGGCCCAGGCTCAGGACGAGCAGGGCAAGCAGGGCAGAACTATGAACAGGCAACATGAAGGAAGGCACGAATCTTGCTGAAAATTAAGCTCGATTGTAGCCAGCAGCCCGCCCACTGAGGAGCGGTTCAGCGGCCTTTTTCAACACGGCCCAGGCCCTGAACCAGCCGCGCCGTTCTAACCACCTGGCTGCAGACCGATGGAGGCGGCCTCAGGCCTTGGCCCCTTTGGCGACCAGGGCCACCAAGTGATCAACCACCTGCAAAGCCCGCGGCATGTTGCCCGCCAAAGTGCCTGAGGTGAAATAGCGACCCGCCACGCCCAGGCAGGGCACGCCGTCGACCTTGTACTGCTCTTGCAGCTGAGCCGCGCGGCGTGATTTGGTGACCACCGGAAAGGAGCCGTAAACCTCGGTGAACTTGGCGCGGTCCAGGCCCTGCTTGGCCGCCCAGCTGGCAATCAGCTCCGCTGTGTCCAGGGTCTGTCTGTCGTTGTGAATGGCAGCGAACACTTTTTTGTGCAACTCGGGCAACTTGCCCAGGGCCTCTAGTGTGTAGAACAAGCGCTGCTGCGGCTCAAAGTTGGGCCTGAACATCACGGGCACCCGGCGAAAGCTGACGTTTTTAGGCAATTTTTCAAGCCAAGCCTCCAGCAAGGGCTCAAAAGCGTTGCAGTGCGAGCAGCTGTACCAAAAAAATTCGACCACCTCCACTTTGCCAGCTGCCGCTTCGGTGGTGGCTGGTTTGTCCAAGGTGAGAAAGTCAACGCCATCAGCGGGTGCCTTGGCCTGGGCCCACACAGCGGGGGCCAGCAGGCCTGCGCCTGCCAGGGTGCAGGCTTGGGCGGCAGATCGGTTGAATTCGCGACGCAACATGGTTTTGGACTCCTTAAAGTCCCGCAGGGCGGGACGGGTTGGGTGTGGGCTGAAAAAGAGCGAACAAAGGGAAAAGTTTCTCTGCGCAGCTTGCAAAAGCTCAGCGCTGCAGGCGCACAACGACGGCCTCAATGCCGTTGCCGGCCAAGCGCTCGCGGGCCTTGTCAGCCTCTTCGCGCTTGTCGAACGGACCCAAACGCACGCGGTAGACCAGGCGGCCAGCTTGGTCGCGCTCGCTGAGCTTGGACTGCAAGCCCATGAGCGAAAGCTTGGCCCTTTGCTGCTCGGCATCGTCGGCCGAGCGGTAAGCGCCTGCCTGCACAAAATACTGAAAGGGCTCGCCGCCGGCTGCGGCAGGCGGCACAGATGATGGCGGCACCGGATTGGCCAAGGGGTTGGTTGGCGGGGTCGGTGATGTCGGCTCGATGCGCGCACGGGCCAAGTCCCCAAGAGGGTCGGTTGTTTTTGCTTGAGCAGGCGCCGCAGGTGCCGCAGGTGCCGCAGTTTGCGGAGCAGGCGTGGCCGAAGGCAATGTCGGCACTGAGGATGCGGCTGGTGCAACTGGTGCAGACTCGGGCGCTGCCTGCACGGCTGTGCCTTCAGGCTTGGTGACGCGGCCAGGCAGGCCGGCGTTGGGGTCCCATTCCTTGATTTTCTTGGCCGCGGCAGCGTCGTCGGCCGGCCGTGTTTGGTTTTTATTCATGAAGGGCAGCGGCACTTTGGTGATGTACACCGCCACGCCCAGGGCCACGGCCAAGCCAAACAACATGCCCAGCAAAAACCCCACAAACGTGCCACCGGCTTGGCGCGCAGGCACGCCAGGCTTGGCAATAAGGCGCTCAGGGCCAGTGAATGTCATGTGGGGCTTTCTCAGTGTCACATCTTGGCGGGGCTGCTCACACCCAGCACAGCCAAACCATTGTGCAGCACCTGCCGGGTGGCCGCGACCAGCGCCAGGCGGGCCAGTTTGACGGCCTCGTCGTCCACCAAAATGCGCTCGGCGTCGTAGTAGCTGTGGTACTGAGCGGCCAGCTCGCGCAGGTAAAACGCCACGTCGTGTGGGGCCAGGCCAGCGGCTGCCAGTGTGAGCATATCGGGGTACTGGGCCAGCTTGAGCATCAAGGCCTGGGCGGCGGGGCTTTGCAGAGGCGAAAGGTCGGCGGCGGCCAGTGGCGCCACCTCACCACCCCAAGCGGTGAGCACCGAGCAAATACGCGCATGCGCGTATTGCACGTAATACACCGGGTTTTCGTTGTTCTTGGCCAGCGCCAGGTCGATGTCAAAAACGTACTCGGTGTCCGGCTTGCGGCTGAGCAAGAAAAACCGCACCGCGTCTTTGCTGGTCCATTCGATCAAATCGCGCAGCGTGACGTAGCTACCCGCGCGCTTGGAGATCTTGACCTCCTCGCCGCCGCGCATCACCCGCACCATGGTGTGCAACACGTAGTCGGGGTAGCCCGCGGCCACGCCCTGGCCGGCGGCCTGCAGGCCAGCGCGCACGCGGGCAATGGTGCCGTGGTGGTCCATGCCCTGGATGTTGATGGCCTTGGTAAAGCCGCGCTCCCACTTGGCCAGGTGGTAGGCCACGTCGGGCACAAAGTAGGTGTAACTGCCGTCGGACTTGCGCATCACGCGGTCTTTGTCGTCGCCATAGTCGGTGGACTTGAGCCACAGCGCACCGTCCTGCTCATAGGTCTTGCCCGCGTCTTTGAGCCACTGAACGGCTTGCTCCACGCGGCCCGAGGTGTAGAGGCTGGACTCGAGGTAGAAGTTGTCAAAACGCACCTCAAAGGCTTTCAAGTCCAGGTCTTGCTCGCGGCGCAGGTAGGCCACGGCAAATTCGCGCAGGGCGTCCAGGTCTTCAATGTCGCCTGAGGCGGTGACGGCGCGGTCGTCAGAGGCCACGGTCTTGCGGGCCATGAAGTCGGCCGCAATGTCGGCAATGTAGTCGCCGTTGTAAGCCAGTTCGGGCCAGCCCGCTGCGTCCGGCTTCAAGCCCCGAGCGCGGGCCTGCGTGCTGGTGGCCAAGGTGTGGATTTGCACGCCCGCATCGTTGTAATAAAACTCGCGTGTGACGGCCCAGCCCTGGGAGGCGAACAGTTCGCACAGCGCATCGCCCAGCGCCGCTTGTCGGCCGTGGCCCACATGCAAGGGGCCGGTTGGGTTGGCCGAAACAAATTCGACCAACATTTTTTGGCCGGTGGCTGGCCTCAGGCCATAAGCCAAGCCCACCGCCAACACCTCGCGCACCGCCTGCTGCTTGGCCTCGGGCTTCAAGCGAAAGTTAATGAAGCCTGGGCCGGCAATGTCAATGTCTTGCACCCACTGGGCAAAGGCAGGCTGCGCCAGCAAGGCCGTGCGCAGGTTCTCGGCCACTTGGCGGGAGTTGAGCTTGAGCGGCTTGGCCAGTTGCATGGCCGCGTTGCTGGCCAAGTCGCCATGCGCGGCAACTTTGGGGGTTTCAAAGGCGGCCCGGGCACCGGCGCCGGGTTGCATGGCTTCCAGCTCGTGGGCGAGGGCAGCGAGCAGGGCTTGTTTGACTTGGAGCATGGTGTGATTTTAGGGGCGAGGATGGAGGGCCTCGCGTGAAGCAAACTGGGCTCAAGCTCTAACTGCCGAATCGCCAGGTTGGAGAGGCGATGCGGTGTCTGAGAGGCGATTCTGGGGTGAGTCCGGCCGGCTCATACTGCGGGGGTACGCACAAATCGCCGGCCGAACTCACCCCAGAATCGCTGCGCACCGCTCTGGCAGCTTGGACCAAGGCACGCCTCGGTGGAATCGCTCAGCGCGAGGGGCAGGTGGGCGGGCCGATTTGTGCGTACCCCCGCAGTATGAGGCCAGCCCGCCTGCCCCTCGCACTGCCGCCAGAGACTGCGCGAATGGACAAGCCAGGGCGAACAAGACGACAGAAACGAATCACACCGCTCTGGTCACTTTTCAAGGCACGCCGCAGCAGCCTCAAATTTGCGCCACCGCCCGCAACTCCTGCGCCGTCGTCGAAGGCAAACCAAAAAACTCCAGATACGCCGGGATTTGTTCGAACAGCATGTCAGCGCCCACTTGCACGCGGCAGCCGCGCGCCTGCGCGGCGAGTAAAAAGGCCGTCATCTCGGTGCGCATGACCACCTCGCCCACAAAAGTGGCGGCGTTCAGGCGCGAGGTGTCCACCGGCAGCGGGTCGCCCTGGTTCATGCCCATGGGCGTGGCGTTGACCACCAGGTCAAAGCCGGCGGGGTCTTTGTCGCCCGTTCGGACTTCCAGCTGCGGGTAGTGCGTGAGAAGCCGCTGTGCCAGCGCCTGGCAAGACGCGGCATTCAGGTCAAAAAGCGACAAATGCGCCACGCCAGCCGCCGCCAACGAGGCCGCAATCGCGCAGCCCACGCCGCCCGTGCCCACCACCAAAGCGCGTTTGCCCTGAAGCGTCAAACCTTTGCGTTGCACGCCACGCACAAAGCCCTCGCCGTCAAACATGTCGGCCTGCAACTGGCCTTGTGGTCCCAAGCGCACCGCGTTGGCCGCGCCCGCGATGGCGGCCGCCGGCAGCACCTCGTCCACCACACCCACTGCGGTGACCTTGTGCGGCATGGTGATAAGCGCACCTTGGGTGTTGCCCAGCTTAAAGAGGGCGCGCAGCAGCGGCTCAAAGTTGTCGGCCTGGCAGGCCATGGGCACCACCAGGGCGTTGATGCCGTGCTTGGCAAAGTAGGGGTTGTAGATCAGTGGCGCTTTGAAGGCATGCGTGGGGTAGCCGATGTGGGGAATCAGAACCGTGTGGCCATTGATGATCATGCGGACTTCAAGTGCAAGACGGCTGCGCGCAGGGCCAGCAAGTAGCTGTCCACGCCAAAGCCTGCAATCTGGCCCTTGGCAATGGGCGCAATCACCGAGAGGTGGCGGAACTCTTCGCGGGCGTGGATGTTGGACATGTGCACCTCAAAGATGGGGCACTTCAAAATGGCCAGCGCATCGCGGATGGCGTAGCTGTAGTGGGTCCAGGCACCCGCATTGATGAGCACGGCTTGCGTGCCGTCGCTGTGGGCGGCGTGAATGCGCTCGCACATCAGACCCTCAAAGTTGGTTTGGAAGTTCTCCACCACGGCCCCCAGCTCGTGGCCCAGCTCGGTGACGCTCTGGTTGATTTGATCCAGGGTCAGGGTGCCGTACTGCGCGGGGTCGCGCTTGCCAAACATATTGAGGTTGACGCCGTTGAGGACCAAGATGTTCATGACAGGTCTTTGAAGGTGAGGTTGTAAAAATTCAGTGCAATTCGACCACAGCGCCGGTTCGCGCGGCCCGGGCCATGGCTTCGGTCACGCGCAGGTTGGCCAGGCCGTCAGCGGCACTGACCAGGGGCAAAGCCTCGCCGCGCAGCAGCTGGCAAAAGTGTGCCAATTGGCGCGCCAGCGGGTCTTGCCTGAGCACCGGCTCGGTGTGGCACTCAAAGGGCTTCCACCAAGATGCGTCTGCCGCGCTGGGGTAGGTTTTGAGCCGCATGGTCGGCACCGACAAGCTGCCCAGGGTGCCGGTGAGCACATAGCAGTCCTCGTCGGCATAACTGGGGTAGGCCGGGTTTTCTTGGCTGGTTTGCTCCCAGCTGCGGGCGCAGGCGGCGGTGTCTGAAAGCAAAAAACTGCCCAGCACGCCGCTGGCAAAGCGCAGGCTGATGCTCACGGTGTCTTCCACCGCAAAACCGCGCACCGCCTGCGAGGCCATGGCCTGCACGGCCACGATCTCGCCGCACAACATGCGCAGGTTGTGCACCTCGTGGATCATGTTGATGAGGATGGGGCCGCCCCCGGGCTGGGTGCGCCAAGGGCCGTCTTCAAAATAAGTGGGCGGCTTGTAAAAAGTGGCGCTGCCCATCACGGCCACCAAGCGACCCAGCTGGCCGCTGCGCGCCACGGCGCAAGCTTGGGCCATGAGCGGGCTGTGCGCGCGGTGGTGACCCACCAGCACAGGCGCGGGCGAGGCTTGGGCCGCGCGCCACAGTTGCTCGCCCTCGGCCACTGTAGGGGCCATGGGTTTCTCCACCAACACGCCCACGCCCGCAGCCAGGCACTGCAGGGCCTGGGGCACATGCAAGGCGTTGGGCGTGGCCAAGATCACACCCTCAGGCCGCGCCTGGGCGAGCAGATCGTCCAGGCTTTTGAAGTGCAGCGCGCCCGCTTGCTGGGCCAGCGCCGCGCTGGCGGGCGCCGGGTCCACCACGGCGCACAGCTGCGCCTCGGGGCTGCGCGCCAGCAGCGCCATGTGGGTGCGGCCAATCAGGCCAGCCCCAACCACCGCAATGTGCAAAGGCTTCATGGGGAAAAAAAATCAAAACAATAAAAGCCTGCCGCCGTACCCAGAGGCACAGCGGCAGGCCATGCGGCAGGGCTTACTTGCGGACCTTGGCCAGTTGGTCTTGCACTTCTTTGAGCAGGTCTTGGCCCACGCTCACGCCGTACTTGGCAGTCACAGGGCGGACTTTGTCACGCAGCTTGCCCAGCTCTGTGGCGTTGAGTTCGGTGACCTGCATGCCGTTTTTCTTCATGTTCTCCAAGGCCGAGGCCACTTGCGCGCGGGCCTGCTGGCGCTGGAATTTGGCCGCTTCCAGGGCGGCGTCTTGCACGATCTTTTTCTGGGCCGCGTCCAAGCCGTCCCAGAATTTTTTGCTGATCACCACCGACTGTGGGTTGTACTGGTGGTTGGACAGCACCACATGCTTTTGCACCTCAAAAAACTTGTTGGCGTTGATCACGGTCAGCGGGTTTTCTTGGCCGTCAATGGCTTTTTGCTCCAGCGCGCCATAAACCTCGGGGAAAGGCAGCGGCGTGGGGTTGGCACCCAGAGCGCGGACCCAGTCCACGTTGATCGGGTTGGGGATGACGCGCAGCTTCAAGCCCTCCAAGTCCTCGGCCTTGAGGATGGGGCGGCGGCTGTTGGTGACGGTGCGAAAGCCCAGCTCAAAGTAGGCCAGGCCCACGATGCCTTTGTCTTGCAGCTTGTCATGCAGCTTTTTGCCCACCGGGCCGTCCACCACGAGGTCGGCTTCTTTTTCGTTGTTGAAAAGGAAGGGGAAGTCATAGAGCGCGAACTCTTTGACTTGGCTGGCAAAAATGCCCGAGTTCATGGACGCCATCTCCAGCGTACCGCCCTGAATGGCCGAGACATTGGCTTGGTCGCTGCCAAGCGTGCCGCCTGGGAACAGGTTGACCTTGATCTTGCCACCTGTTTTGGTCTGCACGATCTCTGCGAATTTCTCCATGCCCATCACGATGGGGTGGCCCTTGGGGTTTTGCGTGGCGAACTTGAGGGTCTTGTCTTGCGCATGCACCAGGGTGCCGAAGGCGGTCAGGGCCAGGGCGGCGGCCAGGGTTTTGAAGGTCTTGCGTTTCATGGGGTCTCCAATGGAATCAGTACGCGAAAAAAGGGGGCGGCGCACGGCGTACCTGACGCGCACCACCGGTTAAAAATCAGTTGTAAAACCAGCGGGCAGGCACCATCACCAACTCAGGGAAAAGCACCAGCAAAAACAAAATGGCGAACTGCGCCAACATAAAAGGCCACACGCCCCGGGTCACGGTGTCCATGCTGAGCTTGCCCACACCGGCCACGGTGTTGAGCACCGTGCCCACGGGCGGCGTGATCAGGCCGATGGCGTTGTTGATGATGAACAGCACGCCAAAGTACACCGGGTCTATGCCTGCGGCTTTGACGATGGGCATGAGCACGGGCGTCAATATTAGGATGGTGGGCGTCATGTCCATGGCGGTGCCCACCAAGATGACCAGCAACATCATCATGGCCATGAGCAGTTTGGGGTTGTCCAAAAAGGGCTGGAGCAAGCTGATGATTTGGTCGGGCAACTGCGCCACCGTGATCAGCCAGGCCGAGACCATGGCGGCGGCTACCAGGAACATGATCACGGCGGTGGTGCGCGCCGCATTGAGAAACACCGTGTAAAGCTGATTGAACTTAAGCTCGCGGTAGATGAACATGGACACCACCAGCGCGTAGACCGCCGCCACCACGGCCGCCTCGGTGGGCGTGAACACGCCAAACTTCAGGCCCACAATGACGATGATGGGCATGCCCAGCGCGAAGGTGGCGCCCTTCAGGGCCACCCACACCTCGGCCAGGCTCTTGCGCGGCGGCGGCTTGACGTCTTCCTTGCGCACCAAGTACCACCAAGTGATCCACAGCGCCACGCCCAGCATGAGTCCAGGCGCGATGCCGGCCATAAAGAGCTTGGACACCGACACATTGGCCGCCACGCCGAAGATCACAAAGCCTATGGATGGCGGGATCACGGGCGCAATGATGCTGGCCGCCGACAAGAGGCCTGCCGAGCGGCCCTTGTCGTGGCCGGCGGCCACCATCATGGGCAGCAGCAAGGCCGACAGCGCCGCCGCATCGGCCACGGCCGAGCCCGACAGCGCCGCCATCAGCAAGGCCGCGACGATGGCCACATAACCCAGGCCGCCGCGCACATGGCCCACCAGGCTGAGCGCAAAGTTCACGATGCGGCGTGACAGACCGCCCGCGTTCATGACCTCGCCGGCCAGCATGAAAAAGGGCACGGCCAGCAGCGGGAAGCTGTTGGAGCCTTCAATCAGGTTTTGCGCCAGGATTTGCGCGTCAAACATGTCCAGATGCCACATCAGGGCGGCGCCGCAAAGCAGCAGGGAAAAGGCAATGGGAATGCCCAGCGCCATGGCGCTCAGCAGCGAACAAAGAAAAACGGCAATCGTCATGGTGGGAATGGATGCATCAGGCTTTGGGCTTGTCCGCGTGCGGCTGGTCGTCGTTGTCCCGAATGCCCACCAGTTCGCTGTCTGCCAAGCGGCCGGTCAACAGGCGCCCAAAGTCGTGCACCACGATCAAGCCACCCAACACGGCGCAAACCACCCCCGAGGCGTAAAAAATGGCCATGGAGACCTCCATCACGGCGCTGGTGGTGCCCAGGTTGATCACCATCTGCGCCCAGGCGCCTTTAAAAAGCAGCCAGCAGATGTACAAAATGGCCACATGGCTCAGGCCCAAACAGAGCTTTTTACCCACAGGCGACAGCCGTGCCACCAGCGTGTCAGTGCCCAGGTGGGCGCGCTCGCGGAGCGCCACGATGGCACCCATGAAAGTCATCCACACAAAGAGCCAACGAGACAGCTCTTCCGACATGGTGATGCCAGAGTTGAAGGCGTAGCGCATGACCACGTTGGTGAACACCAACACCACCATGAGGGCCAAGCTCAAGGCCATGAACCAAGACAGGACGCGGCAATAGCCGCCAATGAAGCGATCGAGCACGGGTTTATCTTGAAATGAAGGTTGGCGTAAATGTACCAACTGGTTAATTCTGAGGATTAAGTAAAAACCCTTGTTCGGAAAAAACTTTTTCCAACACCCTAAAGCGTGAAGTCCTCACGCCCGCAGAAACCTCACCACCATCTCCACAATATTGGCCCGCCGCATGGCCCGAGCGGCCGGCGTGGAGGTGTCGCGCTTGAAAATTTGCCCAAAGCTGTATTGGTTGGACACGTTGAAAAATGTCAGCGCTGAAATGGAGGCATGCACATCCACTGGGTCCAGGCCGGCGCGAAACTCACCACTGGCCAAGCCACGGGCGTACAGCCGCTCAATGGCCGAGATGGCCGGCACATTGAGCTCTTGAATGATTTGGCTTTGCGCCAGGTACTTGCCGCGCTCTATGTTCTCGTTCATCACGATGCGGATGTAGTCCTCGTGCGCCACATGGTGGTCAAAGGTGAACTCCACCAAGCGGCGCAAGGCCTCCTCGGGCGGCAGGTTGTCGAGCTGTAGCTCGCCCTCGATGCGGCGCATCTCGCGGTAACTGTGCTCCAGCACGGCCAGGTACAAGCCCTCTTTGCTGCCGAAATAGTAATAGATCATGCGCTTGCTGGTGCGGGTGGCAGCAGCAATCTCGTCAATGCGCGCGCCACTTAAGCCCTTGTCGGCAAACTCGCTGAGGGCCACCGCCAAGATGCCGGCCATGGTGCGCTGCGGGTCGTTGGTGCGGCTGGCCTGCACCTCCGGCTGGGGCGAGGAAGCCAGTCCGCGCTTGAGTTCAGGCTTGCTTGTTTGGCCTGATCTGGAATGTACCAATTGGTTCATGACTTCAGTATACGAGGGGCTTCAGGCCGTGTAAGCGGCCTGCGCTCTGGCCATGTTCACGGGTTTTTTGCTCAGCCCAGCCGGCTCTCCAGCCCCTTGACCAGGGCCAGCAGCGCGCTGTTCACCGGCGTTGGCACGCCCAGGCGCGCACCCAGACTCACCACCGCGCCGTTGACGTAGTCAATTTCAGTGACCGAGCCCTTCTCCAGACTTTGCAGCATGGAGGTTTTGAAGTCGTGGCCCAAACCCGCGCCCGCCTTGGTCCAGGCAAAAAGCGGGTCGGTGATGGACAGCAACACACCTTGCGCCTGCGCCACGGCCATGGCTTCTTGCACCGCCGCCAGCCCCAGGGCCTGCAACTGAGGCTGGGCATACAAGAGGCCATAGCTCAGGCCAGTGATGGCCGTGATGGCGCCGGTGGCCACGTTGATGAGCAGCTTGTCCCAGACCGTGCCCATGATGTTCTGGCTCACCAAGGTCTGCAGGCCCGCCGCATTGAAAGTCTGCGCAATGCGCTGCACGCGCTCGGTCAAGGCGCCATCCAACTCACCCATGTGCGTGTCCTTGCCCAGGTAGCCCGCGATCACATGGCCTCCGACATGGCCTTCACCCAGCGGGCTGCCGCCCACGTAAGTGCGGCCCACCAGCACCCGCTGGCGGCCCACATGGCGGGCCAAGATGTCCTCATGACCCACGCCGTTTTGCAGCGAAAGCACACAGGTCTGCGGCCCCAGCAAGGCCAGCGATTGCGCCATGGCTTCGTCGGTGTGAAAAGACTTGACCAGCACCACCACCAGGTCCACCGGGCCCACCTCGTCGGCCCGCACCGCGGCTTGGACGGCCACGCAGCGGTCCGCCTCACCCACACGCATGAGCAAACCATGTTCGCGCAGGTGCGCCACGTGGTCGGCATGGCGGTTGATCAGCCACACCTCTTGCCCAGCCTCGGTCAGCACGCCGCCTATGACGCAACCGAGCGAGCCCGCACCCAATATGGCGATCTTCATGAACACTCCGTCAAATTAAAGGGATTTTCGGCTACTTGCCATCCACACCTGACAGGCTGACCCGAGTCGAGCTAGGTCAAGCATTTAAGCTTCCAATTCAGTCCATAAACCGCCATTTTTTCAAGGCGCAAGAGCAGGACAACCTCACATGCCCTCCCTTGGAGCAAGACACCTTTAATTTCAGGCTAAGCGCCAGAGCGCTTGACCTGGTGCCCCTTGCCCTGAAGAAAAGCGGCCACCTTGTCGGCGTGGTCGCCCTGCACCTCCACCGTGCCGTCTTTGACCGTGCCCCCTGAGCCGCACGCGGCCTTGAGCTGCTTGGCCAGGGCCGCCAAATCGCTAACCTCCATCGCCAAGCCGCGCACCACCGTGACGGCCTTGCCGCCACGGCCCTTGGTCTCGCGAGAGATGCGCACGATGCCGTCGCCAGGGGCAACAGGCGCCGAGGCTTTGCAAACGCATTGCGCAATGGCTTGGCGGCATGCGGGGCACATGCGGCCGGCATCGGTGGAGTAAACAAGGCCACCTGTGAGGGAGCGGGATTTCATGCGGGCAATTGTCGCTGGGGCAGCCAGTCGGCGGCAGACCAATGCCGCTCAGCCCATCCCTAGCCGGCATGCCATACAGTCATGCCCCATGACTGCTTTGGCCCACCCCTCCAACCCCGCCCCACTCCAGGGTGTGCAAGCCGTGCTTTTTGACGCTTACGGCACGCTGTTCGACGTGTACAGCGTGGCCCAGTTGGCCGAGCAGCTGTTTCCGGGCCAGGGCCAGGCGCTGGCGGTGCTGTGGCGCGACAAGCAAATTGACTACACCCGGCTGGTGAGCACCAGCAAGCAAGGACCGCAGCGGGCCAGCGTCTACCAGCCCTTTTGGGAGCTCACGCGCGCAGGCCTGCGCTACGCCTGCAAGCGCTTGGGCCTGAACTTAAGCCCTGAGCGCGAGGCGCAGCTTATGAACCAATACCGCCAGCTGTCGGCCTTTGCCGAAAGCCGCGAGGTGCTGCATGCCCTCAAGGCCCAAGGCCTGGTCACAGGCGTGCTCTCCAATGGCGACCCGGCCATGCTGCAAGCGGCCGTGCAATCGGCAGGCCTGGCCGGACTGCTGGACCATGTCATCAGCGTGGACGCCATACGGGCCTACAAAACCGACCCACTGGCTTACGCGCTGGGCGAGCAGGCCACGGGCCTGAGGCCGCCGCAGATCGCCTTTGTCAGCAGCAATGGCTGGGACGCGCTGGCCGCCACCTGGTACGGATTTCAAACGCTGTGGGTCAACCGCCAGGGCTTGCCTCAGGAAGAAATTGGCCCTGCGCCCACGCGCGTGGCGACCAACCTTCACGGCGTGCTGGACATGCTGGCCTGAATCTGTCAGCCAGAGGTCCGACAATAGAGGTATCTTTGATCTCCTTTTTTAACTTCAGCCCTTACTCAGATGACTGCCATGACCGAACGCACCCCAGTTCACCGCCTGCAAGTGGCCACCGAGCTGCACCGTTTCATTGAAGACCGCGTGCTGCCAGGCACCGGCGTGTCCAACGCCAAATTCTGGAAGGGCTTTGACGCCCTGGTGGCCGACCTGGCGCCCAAGAACATCGCCCTCTTGGCCGAGCGCGACCGCCTGCAAGCCGAACTGGACGCCTGGCACCTGGCCCACCCCGGCCCGGTGAGCGACACCCAGGCCTACCGCGCCTTCCTGGAAAAAATTGGTTACCTGGTCAAGCCACCCAAGAAGGCGAAAATCAGCACCCGCCAGGTGGACGCAGAGCTCGCCGTTCAAGCGGGCCCGCAATTGGTGGTGCCCGTGCTCAATGCCCGCTACGCGCTCAACGCCGCCAACGCGCGCTGGGGCTCTTTGTACGACGCGCTGTACGGCACCGACGTGATCTCCGAGGCCAATGGCTGCGACAAAGGCCAGGGCTACAACCCCAAGCGAGGCGCGAAAGTGATTGAGTACGCGCGCCATGTGCTGGACCGCACTGCACCCTTGCGCAAAGGCTCGCACCTCGATGCCGTGGGCTACCGCATCAAAGACGGCAAGCTGGCCGTCAAGCTGAAGGACGGCGGCAAAACCTCGCTGGCCCACAAAGCACAACTCGTTGGCTTTCAGGGTGATGTGGCGGCGCCCAGCTCGGTGCTGCTGGCCCACCATGGCCTGCACCTGGACATTCGCATTGACCGCAGCACGCCCATAGGCGCGAACGATCCGGCCGGTGTGTGCGACCTGGTGCTGGAAGCGGCGCTGTCCACCATCCTCGACCTGGAAGACTCGGTGGCCGTGGTCGATGCCCAAGACAAGGTGCTGGCTTATGGCAACTGGCTGGGGATTTTGCAAGGCACTCTCACCGAAGTAGTGGCCAAGGGCGGCAGCACCTTCACGCGCGGCCTGAACGCCGACCGCATTTACAGCGCGCCCGAGGGCAAGGGCAAGATCAAGCTGCACGGCCGCTCTCTCATGTTTGTGCGCAACGTGGGCCACCTGATGACCAACCCGGCCATTCTCTACACCGACAAAAAAGGCCAGGTGCGTGAAATTCCCGAGGGCATCTTGGACGCCGTGGTCACCACCACCATTGCCATGCACGACCTCAAGCGCACGGCCAAAGACGCCATCCGCAACTCACGCAAGGGCTCGGTCTACATCGTCAAACCCAAAATGCATGGCCCCACCGAGGTGGCTTTTGCCGACGAGTTGTTCGCCCGCGTCGAAGGCATGTTGGGCCTGGCGCCCAGCACCGTCAAGCTGGGCATCATGGACGAAGAAAGGCGCACCAGCGTCAACTTGAAAGCCTGTATCGCTGCCGCGAAAAGCCGCGTGGCCTTCATCAACACCGGCTTTTTGGACCGCACCGGCGACGAGATGCACACCTCCATGCACGCCGGTCCCATGATCCGCAAGGGCGACATGAAGAGCAGCGCCTGGATTCAGTCCTACGAGCGCAACAACGTGCTGGTGGGCCTGGCCTGCGGGCTGCGCGGCAAGGCGCAAATTGGCAAAGGCATGTGGGCCATGCCCGACCTCATGAAGGCCATGCTGGAGCAAAAGATCGGCCACCCCAAGGCCGGCGCCAACACCGCCTGGGTGCCCAGCCCCACGGGAGCCACGCTGCACGCGCTGCACTACCACCAGGTGCTGGTGAGCGATGTGCAAAAAGAGCTGGAAAAGACAGACGCCGACGCCGAGCGCGAGAACCTGCTGACCGGCCTCTTGAGCATCCCCGTGACCGCCACGCCCAATTGGAGCGATGCAGAGAAGCAGCAGGAGCTGGACAACAACGCCCAAGGCATTTTGGGCTACGTGGTGCGCTGGGTCGACCAAGGCGTGGGCTGCTCCAAAGTGCCCGACATCCACAACGTGGGCCTGATGGAAGACCGCGCCACGCTGCGCATTTCCAGCCAGCACATGGCCAATTGGTTGCACCACCAGGTGGTCACGCCCGCGCAGGTCAAAGCCACCTTCGAGCGCATGGCCGCCGTGGTGGACCAGCAAAACGCAGGCGATGCGCTCTACCAGCCCATGGCCGGGCGCTTTGACCAGAGCGCAGCCTACCAAGCAGCGTGCGACTTGGTGTTCAAGGGCATGGCGCAGCCCAGCGGCTACACCGAGCCGCTTTTGCACGCCTGGCGCTTGAAGGTCAAAGCCGGCGCGGCCTGAGTTGTTGACGTGTTGAAAGCGGCGCCTTGGAGCGCCGTTTTTTGGGAGTTCACCCCTTGGCGCCAGGGCCTGAGCTCAGAGCACCACGATGCCCAGCCTTTGAAGCGACTGGGACAGCCTGGCCACTTTGGCCAAAGGCGTGAAACTGGGTGTACCCAACTTGGCGCGCGCCCTGTTGCGTGGACAGCGACAATCAGCACGATGTGACGCGCTTGGCCAAAGACGCACGTATCACGCCGGCGGGCCGCTTTGTCAGCGAGTCGGGCGTCAATCTGCAAGGTGAAGACGTGCTGTGGCTGGGCTGTGCGGCCGGTCGGGCCCTGCACCCACGCCACGAGAATGGTGCCGTGGTGCGCGGGGCCCATCTGGTGCGCAGTCCGGCGCTTGTCCCAATCAGCACCAGCGGCCAAGGCGATGCAAGCCGCGGGACAGGCCGCCTGCTGCTGTACCCGCCGCGCTGAGTCGGCACCGGCTTGCTGCATTCAGGGTAAGTCAGCGCTTGACGAAATGCATTAGATCTAAACAATTGAGGACAGAATCTTTTTTCTCTTCGTGCCTGACAGGCCCAGGCAAGGACGCGCCCGCCATGACTGCAGCCCCCTCCGCGCAGACCGACCGCTTTGTTCACGAGCGCCTGCCCACGCCCGCACTGTCCCCACATCTGCGCTATGACATGCCGCAGCTGCACATGGCGGACCAAGCCAACCTGGTGGCCAGCCTGATGGCCAAGGCCGCCCGCGAAGGCTGGCTGCACCGACCCTGCCTGCGCTCAGACCAGTTCACGCTCAGCTACGCCCAAGTGCAGCACCGGGTGAGTCAAATTGCGCAGTTGCTGGTGCAGGACTTTGGCTTGGTGCCCGGCAACCGCGTGCTGCTGCGTGGCGGCAACTCCATAGGCATGGCGCTGGCTTGGCTGGGTGTGGTGCAGGCCGGGCTGATTGCCGTGGCCACCATGCCGCTGCTGCGGGCCAAGGAGTTGCGCGAGGTCATGAACAAGGCCCAACCACAGCTGGCGCTGTGCGACGGCGCGCTGCGGGCCGAACTCGATGGCGCCTCAGAGGGTCGGCTGCGCACCGTGGCTTTTAACTTGCCGCACGATGCGCAGTCTTTGGAAGCCCTGGCCGCCACCCAAGACGGGCTGATGCCGCCGTGCGCCACCAGCGCAGACGACATCGCCATGATGGCTTTTACCTCCGGCACCACCGGCCAGCCCAAAGCTGCGGTGCACGCACACCGCGACATCTTGGCCGCTTGCGAGGCTTGGCCGCGCCATGTGCTGCGCGCCACGCCCGACGACGTGGTGATGGGCTCGCCACCGCTGGCCTTCACCTTTGGCCTGGGCGGGCTGCTGATTTTTCCGCTCTGGGCCGGTGCCTCGGTCTACTACCCCAGCGCGGCCTACACGCCAGAGACCATGGTGCGCCTGATGGACGAGGTGGGTGCCACCATCACCTACACCGCCCCCACGTTTTACCGGCAAATGGCGCCCTTTGCGCGGGCCCATCGCCCCCGCGCCTTGCGCATTTGCGTGAGCGCAGGCGAGGCCCTGCCTGAGGCCACGCGCCAGCTTTGGAAAGACGCCACCGGCATTGACATGCTGGACGGCATAGGCGCCACCGAAATGTTCCACATCTTCATCTCCAGCGTGCCAGGCCGTCACAAGCCGGGCGCCCTGGGGCCGGTGGTGCCAGGCTACACCGCCAAGGTGGTGGGAGAGGACGGACAGGAACTGCCACGCGGCCAAGTCGGCCGACTGGCCGTCATTGGCCCCACGGGCTGCCGCTATTTAGACGACGAGCGGCAAGCCAATTACGTCAAAGGCGGCTGGAATCACCCGGGTGACGCCTTCATGCAAGACGATGACGGCGACTTCTTTTACCAAGCCCGCGCCGACGACATGATCATCACGGCCGGCTACAACGTGGGCGGCCCTGAGGTGGAGGATGCGTTGCTGCAGCACCCGGCGGTGGCCGAGTGCGGCGTGGTGGGCGCACCCGACGAGGACAGGGGCATGGTGGTCAAAGCCTGCGTGGTGCTCAAGCCCGGCCACACCGGCGACGCGACCATGGTCAAGGCCTTGCAAGACCATGTCAAAGCCACACTCGCGCCCTACAAGTACCCACGCCAAGTGATCTTCATGAACGCCCTGCCGCGCACCGAGACGGGCAAGCTGCAGCGCTTTCGCTTGCGCCAAGGGGCACAGCCCTGAGTTAGCACTGTATGGCGATTGAGTGATTGCAGATTCATTCAGTCGTTGGGCGCACTGTTTGCCAACAGCTTCGAGTTGAATGCAGCCATCCAACGAAAAAGCCGGATCAACATTGGCATGTCGATCCGGCTTTTTAAATGGTTGCGCGGGCAAGATTTGAACTTACGACCTTTGGGTTATGAGCCCAACGAGCTACCAGGCTGCTCCACCGCGCATGAGTATTCTAGCGGTAAACGCAGTGGATTACATGTTCGTGACGCAGATCATTCAAAAGAATTTCTCTGCCGAGCACCAATGACAACGCCCACACAAGGTGGGCGTTGAACTGTAGCTCCTGCATCAAGCAGGTGAGCCTTGAGCTTACTCGTCCTTGGCCTCAACAGCTTGGCCGTCGGTCGCGCGGTCGACCAACTCGACCAGGGCCATGGGGGCGTTGTCACCCACACGGAAACCCATTTTCAAAATACGCGTGTAGCCACCGGGGCGGGCCTTGAAACGGGGACCCAGGTCAGCAAAAAGCTTGACCACGGAGTCACGGTCGCGCAGTCGGTCAAAAGCCAAACGCTTGTTGGCAAGCGTAGGCTCTTTGGCCAAGGTGATCATGGGCTCGATCACGCGGCGAAGCTCTTTGGCCTTGGGGACAGTGGTCTTGATGGCCTCGTGCTCAATGAGCGAGTTCATCATGTTGCGCAGCATCGCCAGCCGGTGGCTGGTGGTGCGGTTGAGTTTGCGGAGTCCGTGTCCGTGTCGCATGTGCTTGTTTCCTTTGCCGTTTAATTGTCAAGCAGCCGTATCAGGTACTGCCCGTGCACTGCCTCTTCAACAATCGAAGAAGGCGTTTTTTGGTCAGCGCTTATCGAGTCCGGCAGGTGGCCAGGCTTCCAAGCGCATACCCAGGGTGAGGCCGCGAGAGGCCAGCACTTCCTTGATCTCGTTGAGCGACTTGCGGCCCAGATTGGGGGTCTTGAGCAGCTCGTTTTCGGTGCGCTGAATCAGATCACCAATGTAATAAATGTTTTCTGCCTTGAGGCAGTTGGCCGAACGAACGGTGAGTTCGAGCTCATCCACGGGGCGCAACAAGATGGGGTCGAACTGCTGCGAGCTGCGCTGCACAGGGGT
>CAMCUN010000044.1 GCA_945878995.1 Polaromonas sp. YR568
CGCGTGCGCTCGCTGCGAACAGAGCTGAGCGGCAATTTGCGCTTGACTGCACCGGTGTCCTGGGGGCAGCGGGTTTTGGCCAAGCACCTGCCCGATTTTCTCAAGATGCACCCGAATCTGGAGATCGACCTCATGCTGACCGACCGCATAATGGACATGGCCGCCGAACGCATCGACGTTGCTTTGCGTTGGTCCAGCCACGCCAAGCATGAGCGCCACGGCACCCCCTTGACCGAAATCAAATGGTTTTTGACCGCAGCCCCCGCTTACATCGCCCAACACGGCCTGCCCTCTGAACCCGCCGAACTGATCGATCACGCGTGCGTGTATTACCGTCGCGACAACAGCGATGACCACTGGACCTTGCAGCACGACCCAGCCGCAAGCCCGAGCGATGCCCGCCATGTGGAAGTGAAAGTGAGTGGGCGATACCGTGTTGACAATCCAGAGGCCGTGCTGGAAGCTGCCCTGGCAGGCATGGGCATCGCTCTGTTGCCCGACTACCTGTGCGTACCAGCCATAGAACAAGGCAGCTTGGTCAAAGTGCTGGCGCCCTGGACCCCGCTCACCAAGTTTGGCACCCACATCGTTGCACTGTGCCCACCTGATCGGAAAAAAATCTCTCGGAATCAGGCCCTGATCGACGACCTGCAACGCGCCATGTCCCAAGATGTCGGCGCATATCCACAGATTCCGGGAGGCGTCAAAAAAACGAACTCCTGCCTTTCCGCTTAGCGGCAAGGGTGTCTGCATGCACCGGACTTTTGAGGCAAGCCCTGACTCATCACTCTAGCAACCAGTCTTTCGTTCAGACAAATCTGGTGCCAGATTAGGCGTCAAAAACAGGTGTTAGGACACTTTTAGGACATATTCAAACAAAAGCACCCAGAGTCGCCACTAAGTGCTTGATTCTTAATGGGAATTTTTGGGGGGCGATGCGAGTTTCGAACTTGCGACCCCTGCAGTGTGACGGCGCAAGTTTTTTGATTTTTTCCTGATTTAAATCGATTATTTAACACTTCACTATTTCGCCAAAAATGTATAGTTATAGTATAAATTATATTCATAAATAGTTATTTTTTAAAAATAACTTAGAACTTACAGGTCGGGAAGGGTAAAGACTTTTTACGCTTGTGCGTTTTGAACTATCACCGAACACCTTGGCAGGACACGGAACGAAACAAAGTTTGTAGAGCTTTCCCTGTGCGATAGACTGCAGACCATTGCCAATCCTTTAACGGAGGTCACCATGTGCAGATGGGTTGCTTACGCAGGTCCAGAAATTTACCTAGAAGACTTGGTATTCCACCAAGAGCACTCGATAGTGAGTCAAAGCCTTGCTGCTACCCAATCTAGTTGGGTCACCAATGGCGATGGATTTGGTGTTGCTTGGTACACCCAGCGAACCACGCCTGGACTTTTTAAAGATGTACTACCAGCCTGGAACGATGCCAATCTTCGCTCGCTTGCAGCACATATTAGAACAAATTTGTTTTTCGCTCATGTACGCGCTACCACTGGCACTGCGATCAATAGAAGCAATTGCCATCCGTTTATTTGGCAAAACTGGACCTTCATGCACAACGGCAAGATTGGCAATTGGCATAACTGCCGTAAAGATGTAGAAGACTTAATTGACCATGTGCACTACCCACATAGAGAAGGCACCACAGACAGTGAGGCTTTATTTTTAGTGGCACTCAGTAAAGGCCTAATTAATGATCCTATCTCTGCCCTGCAAGCTACGTTACGTGATGTAGCAATCATCATGGAAAAACGCAAATCAGATGAGCCTATGCGGATTTCTTGCGCATTGACCAATGGCAAAGAAATGTGGACATTTAGATATTCAAGTGACGATCAGTCACCAAGTATGTACTTTGGTTCTCCGCATACGCGAGCCAGCGAAGCAGGCTCCAACCCAATTACAACCATTGCATCGGAGCCATCAGATTCTGATGCTGGGCACTGGTTCAAAGTTGAAGAACGTCATGGTATCCATTGGACAGAGCGAGGTTTACAGCATTTCAAAATAGCGTTCTAAAGTCTTAAAAAGAAATGATATGTACTTCCTGGCACCCGAATTCCTTTGGCTGCTGTTGATCGTGCCCAGCCTGCTGTTGCTCTACCTCTGGCTGATGCGGCGCGAGAAGAAGCTGGCGCAGCACTGCGCGAACTTGGCCGCAGTCAGGCAGGCGATGGCCGCTGGGCGTACATGGCGGCGCCATCTCCCGCCGGCGCTGTTTCTTGCGGCCATTGGTCTGGCGCTGCTGGCCGCTTCGCGACCGCTGGCGAGCATCAAACTGCTGACATCAAGCGCCACCATCATGCTGGCCATGGACGTCTCACTGAGCATGCGTGCCACGGATATCAAGCCCAACCGCCTGGTCGCCTCGCAGGAAGCGGCCAAGGCCTTCTTGGAGGAACTGCCGCGTGACATCAAGGTCGGCATCGTGACCTTCGCCGGTACCGCGCAACTGGTCCAAGCCCCCACGTTCAGTCGCGAGAGTCTGGTCGCTGCCATCGACCGCTTCCAGATGCAGCGCGGAACAGCCGTTGGCAGCGCCGTCGTGGTGTCCTTGGCCACGCTTTTCCCTGAAGAGGGTATTGACCTTGGCGAGATGACCTTCGGCAACGCCACGCGAGGCAAAAGCCTGGACGACAAGGCCAAGCCCGGCAAGAAAGAGGTGACTCCTGTCGCCCCCGGCTCCTATGAGTCGGCCGCGATCATCCTGCTGACCGACGGCAGGCGCACCACCGGAATAGACACTGAGGAAGCATCAAAGATGGCGGCCGACCGAGGCGTGCGGGTGTACGCCGTCGGGCTGGGCACGGTCGATGGCGCGGTACCAGCCTACGACAGTTGGACCGCCGTCTACATGAAGCTCGATGAACCCAGCCTGCGTGCGGTGGCCGAGAAGACTTTGGGAGAGTATTTTTATGCGGGAGACGCCGAGGCGCTGAAAAAAGTTTACGCCAAGCTCAGCTCACGCATACAAGCGGAGAAGAAGGAAACCGAGTTGTCCGCGCTGCTGGCGCTGATGGCTGCGGGCTTATCAATCGCAGCAGCGGCGCTGTCTTTGCAGTGGTTTGGCCGAATAGTCTGAGTCCAGAGGTGGCTATGCTGGTCGAAACATTTTTGTCCACATCTGATGACGATCTGTGTTTTGATTGATAATTTAATCATGGAAATTATTAGAAATCAGGCTCTTTCATCTTCCAAGCAATCTCTGCTGGTGTTTATTTTTGTTTGCATCTTTGTACTCCTTTCGAACTGCTCGACCGCCACTGGCCGCACAACACTTACGGCTGCAGAAGGTCAGTTTTTTGAGCGCATTGATCCAAACGCACTCGTAATAACGAAAATATCGGAAGAAACAATTGAAGTTAAACATACGACATACCCGGCAATAGGCTATTGGAGATACCTAGGCGCTGAGCGGTTTTTGCAAGTTATAGAAGCTTTTACACCATATGTTCGAAAAATGAACGTGGTTTACGACGCGCCTGCCAATAGGTACTGTGCCTCAAATCAATTCTGTCGCAAACATTGGAATCGTCAATAGCAACGCAACTTTAAGGACAATTAATATGTTAAACTACGAAATAATCAAACAGTCCCAATACGACGAGAAAAATCAAATTCAACTTTGTTGGAGTTTTGATAAAAACACTTGTTGGTTGGAGCTTCAAAATATCAAGTGGATCATCGATCAACAACATGACCGTCCCCCAACCTTTGTAAGGGTGTACATAGGTGGATACTTTCATTTAGTGAACAAAATATGGGTTAATATTGACGGCGGCACCGCCCGTAACCTGAAGGCTGACATGATAGGCTTAAGCCTGGACGACAAAGATAAAGTAGCACGCTTTCAACACGCTATTTGTAAATCCTGGGATAAATTGAACACAATAACCGTCAACCCATTAAATGCTTTAAAATATCTAGATGAATTAAAAAATAAACCCTTAATCGAATTAAATCGAGAACTCGTCAAGGGAACATCAATTTCAAAGCTTGGCTTTGAAAAAGAACTTACATCACCTGCTTTTTTACTGAAGGCATTAAAAACTGGTTTTCAAGAAATAAAAGCTGAATCCGGCGGTTTAGGGCTTTTTTCTGGAGGTTATCATCTTGATGATGTGAAAAAATATTTTCAATTATCAACGGCTAAAGCAAACGGCACTGTGAATTCTGAAATTTTTGGCCTCGAGGGTTTCAATACGATACCAGAGCCATTATTGTCTAAAATCAAACAAGACCCCCTCCCAGAGAAAGGGAAAGACAATCGCATTATTCAACCGATTCTGTCCACCAGGACTCATCTGCATCCCGCCGGCGAATTACTGCCAACGCCCGTTGGGTACGCCTATGACAGCGACCTCACTGAAATACCATGGCCACGGGTGGATGCTTACTGTTTTCGCGGCGACTCGCGCGGTCCAACTGCAATCAGAATTGCCACCGGTTTCCTTCCCAACGCCACACGTGATGATCAGATTAAACAGTATGAAGATGTAATTAAATGGATTAATAAATTTGGGAAAACCATTGACAGTAAAAAAAGCAACTCGTCACCCACCTATACCAAACATCAATGCATTTTCGGCTGGAGTCGATCTATTGGAAAAATTCCAGATTCCGTGCCGAATGAGCGCATTCCATTTAATTATGTAGAAACTGCATTATCACAAATTAATAACCTTATTAAACTTAATTTTCTAATTGAAGAAGGCGATGTAATAAATCACGATCACGACTACGCTTCAAAAAACTTGAGCATCATGAATTTTATGTACTCAGATAAAAAAATAAGACTTGTCACAGATAAAGACAGAGTTGCATCAGGCTCGCCCATTGATATAAGATCATACCAAAAAACTCAAGTATTAGGGGCTTATGTCTCATTATCAAAATCGGTAAGTATCGCACGTCATTTTGCATCGGGTCGTGGTGGCACAGTCGAAAAGGGAAAATATAACAATGGTTGGGTATATGCGTGCAGGGCCTATGGCGGATTTAACTTACCAATTAACACGGAAGATCATAAGACTAGATTCCCTCATGCTTTGAATTGGCTTGAATCAGTCCCATATTCCGAACAGGAGATCGCCCTTCCGGGTCTGATCGACTGGGAAGACATAGTTGCAATTCGCCGAGTAAATGAAAACGGAGACCTAGTGGGCGATTTATACATCAAACAGAATTTAGAGGAGCGGGAAGGCAAGCAACTCCGTGATCAGATATTTCAATTGTTAGAGGGTGCAACCCAGGGATCGTATTGATCGAAAGCGATTCAGCCGCCCGAGTTGTAAATAATCGCCCCTGAAGAATCCATGCAACCCGCATGAATGCTAGCTTTCAGGGTAATTCTCAAAGGTCAAGTATCTCAAATAGATATTCAATATAGGTTGTTTCCTGGGTCATCACCAAAGGACACTGCTCGAGTGTGTCTTGCTCACAATATAGTTATGGACAGATAGCTCTTATTGGGGACCACAATCAAAATAAAAATGAAATGTTGGACAGTTATTGAGACCTAAGTCTTGAAATGAAAAAATTAATCTCTTTGAAAGCTTGGTCAATTCAAGCAGAAACGTCAACACGTGTATGGACAAATGGATTACTTTCCTTGGCGTAATAGGAGATGGACTCCACATTTTTGATTTTGGCGTTAATTTGACCATTGGTGTAAATAGTTTGGTCCGCACTACTGGACTGCGTCCAATCTGATGCACTTCCGTAAAGATAGACCTTGTCTAAGCCATCGCGACCGTCAATCTCAACATCGTTATTGCTTACGTAGACCACGTCAGTTGAGGCGCCACCGATCAGACTACTGATGGAAGAGTCATAGGCCAAACCTACATTATTCAGATTGAAAAAAGTTTGTGGCATCTTGCTGCCACCTATCCCAGCGTTGTAGCTGCTGTCCTTAATGTTGATTGAGCTAAAAGCGCCAGGCCGCATATCAACTATGTTGGATGCGCTCAAGGCAGACAGGTCTATTGCGAGACCTTGATCAGTCGAGCTGAGGGTTTGCATGCCCAGCCAACTTGAGGTAAATTGGGTGGTCTGAAAGTCTGTCAGACTTTTACTGCTGTCACTCAAGCTGGTACCGGTTTGATTTTTGCCATACAAAAACTGAAGGGATAATATATCCAGCGGCATAAATGTTCTGGGATTAGCTCCAAGGTTGGAATAGCTACCGTTGCCGTTACTGACCCAATTTGAGATTGCGTCAGTTGGTTTTTTGTAAGACATCACGGTATTTCGTTGATTGTCATCGGTTGCTGACAGGTACGGTCCAGGGGTAACACCACCGCCAGCGTTATAAGCCCCAGGGTGTTTGAGTCCCAGCGTGTGACCTATTTCATGAATGATCGTTTGCCAGCCGTAATCACCGGGCTGGGGTTTACTGTTCACCACGGTTTTGTTGTTCAACAGCAAGTTGACCGGCCCCATTGCCGGATTAGCACCGGTAGCATAACCGCCGCTGGTGGTGCCTTGATCGTTGGTTCCAAAGTTGATGTCAGCTGTGCTCAAGTCTTCAGTGAGTTGGAAATTGATATTCACCAGTGAGGATATATAATTGAGTGCGCTTACGACCGCAGATTTTTGATCCGCGCTCATTGGTCTAAAACCTTTTTTATCATTTGTACTCAGATTGCCATCACGCGTGTCGCTGAGGAACTTATAAGTAATAATTGAATCAGCACTTTCGTTGCCAAGTGCAAAGACTCCGGGTTTCAGCGCGTAGTTAGATGTATCGACTATGGCTTGATTTGGATTTTGTTGCCATTGGTAACTTCCCAGATTCAACACGGCATTAAGCTTGGCATCGCCAGAATCTAGGAATGTGGATGTAGCTCCCAACTTGACAAAATTAACACCTTTATTGAGCGTAATAGCACCACCATACTTACCTTTGGAGAAGTCCCATACTTGAACCACAAATCCTCCCTTTGTGTTTGATGTCGTTTTAAGTGCTGTACGAGTTTCAGCTTGGGTCAAGGCACGCCCAGCATTTGGTGCGCCAAGATCAACTTCTAAAGAATAGTTTTTAGGAACCGAAAAAACTGTCGAGGCCAATTTGGTGTAATTGGCCTAGGTGACTGATATTAAAGGATTCGAATCTGTGTCAACATTAATTCCAGAAATAATACCTTTAGTTCTTTTCATTAAAGAATCAAGAGTCCCAAGGTTTAAGGTATTGCTTAAATTGGAAACACTGTCTGTAATGGAGATTGAATTAACACGCTTATCGCTACCTAAGACACTTAGGCTCGCAATAGTTGCATTATTGACTGTAATCGATGTAATTTTGCTACTTTGCAATGCCGTATTTATTTCCGAGTCGCTGGAATTTAGTGTTCCATCATTTACGCGCAATGAAACCGAATTGACATATGCGTTTTCAACAATAATTTGATGTTTGTTTTGTCTGCACCCGTGACAGCCAAACTGTAACTTGTAGGTTTTAACTTTCCAAGAAATGATGTGAGCTCATTACTGACGAGTTGACTTTGTGTTACGGAGATATTGCCAACTTTTACTTGAGAAACACTGGTAATCTTGTCGTTAAGAGCAAGCAAACCAGAAAGATTTTTTGAGATATTGATGCCGCTGTCAGCCACTGTGAGCTTGAATGCACCGTTTGATATATTGTTTATAAGCGCTTTGCCAGCAGTTACTTGCACGGCGCTCAGTGTGAGTGCTGGTGTTCCGTCATTAAATTTTAAACTGCTGATATTTTTTTGATTTGATGAAAGTGTTGCCCATGATTTATTGATCGCAGTTGAAGTATCTTCAATGCTGATTTTATAACTGCCATTGTTGATTTTTTTCAACGTTGGCAAACCTGCGGCGAAAGAAGCCGTGTTCATGGCAATGACTTCAGATGCATCGGTCTGGGTGATGGCAGAAACTTTAGCACCAATTTTGGTAATAGCAGCAATGTTGGTTTTGATGTTACCGGCTGTGTCAGTCAGGTTAATCGTAAAACTGCCTTTATCAATTTTATTTAGAACGCCAGCAAACTGAACAGTACCAGCGTAAGAAAGAGCTAAGGCAGATTTAGAGGTCTGTGTGATAGCACTTACCTTTGAGCCAAGCGCTGCAATATCCGCTAATTTTCCAGCAATGTTGGCGCTGGTATCACTTATCGATATTGCAACCACTTTGCTTCCGTAGCCGGCGATACTGTTCAAGTTGGCTGTGCGAACACCAGAAATGGCCACGACGAATTGATTGTTGTTAATTTTGTAAAGTAGGCCATCTGATGGCGTTGAAGTTAACCCGGCAGAAAACTGTGCCTCATTGATGGCAAAAGCTTTGGCATCGGTTTGTTGAATTGCGCTGATTTTTGGGCTCATAGCCACTAGCCTGTCAAAGCCCTTGTTGATGTTGGCACCCGTGTCTGAAATTGTAAGTGAGCCTGCGCTTGCTGATGATCCTAGCGCAAGGGCCTGCGAGACCGTATAGGTGGTCATTGCGGATCTAGCAACACTTGCGTTGTAAAGGCTCAAAGCCTGTGTTGAGATCTGCGCCGAAGTAGATGAATTTGCCGCTGGTGTTGAAGATATGGTGGCATTACCCACTCGCTTTACTGCACTTGACAAATCAAGCGCTGTGGACAGTTGGCTAGTGGTGCTGATAGCCGGCTTAACCACATGGGAAATTGCCATAAACACATCCAATAAATTTTAACAACTAAGGTAATCGACACGAATTGATAAATCTTGACGCTCGATTACATATATTTTTGAAAATAATTTTTATCAGCGATTTTTGTAGATTATTATTTGAAAAATTACGCTAAAGGCACAGCACTCGAGGGAGTTGCGCTGACGCACGACGGCCCATTGGTCATGATTGAATTGCGCAATGGGCACGATGGTCCCAAAGATGTTTAACGACAATTACCTTGATCACCGCTGAAGATAGTTGACGCCGGGCATGTGCGCCGAAGGGCTGCGTAGCTGAACCCGCCGCAAAAAAACGTAGCTTATTTTTGTTGCCAAACTGCGCGCTGGGCAGCTGCGCCGTTCGGGCATGGACAGCAGGGGCTGCGCTCTGGCGCCAGCTGTGTCATGAACATAGAACCTACCAGCGGCCGCTCATAGAAAACCTACAAAAACCGCTTGGAAAATCTATGACTTGTAGTAAACCCCGACCATACTACTAAAAACCAAAGAAAAAGCACCTAGAGTCGCCTCTAAGTGCTTGATTCTAAATGGGAATTTTTGGTGGGCGATGCAAGTTTCGAACTTGCGACCCCTGCAGTGTGAATGCAGTGCTCTACCCCTGAGCTAATCGCCCTATGCTGAAAAGTGAGATTATAGCTGTTATTTGACCTTGATCTTCAAGGCTCTAGACAGGCAGTGGAGCTGCAGCTTGAATTTTTTTCCAAAGGGTCTGGCTGCGGCTGGCTTTGTCCAGGCCGTCGAGCAAGGCCTGGTGGGCGCCCAGCTCTTTGTCGTCGGCCCAGACCACGGGCAGCTCAAAGCCGCTCAGGTCCACGCTGGCAAAAGCGTTGGTGGCGCCTGGGCCTTCGTGCATGTCCATCACCAGGCTGTTTTGACCGCGCGTGAGGTTGATGTAGACCTCAGCCAGGAGCTCGGCATCGAGCAAGGCGCCGTGCAGGGTACGGCCTGAGTTGTCGACCTCCAGGCGGTCGCACAGGGCGTCCAGCGAGTTGCGCTTGCCGGGGAACATTTCTTTGGCCAGGGCCAGACTGTCGATGACGCCACCCACGATGGTTTTGAGCGGGGTCCGGCCTATGCGTTCTAGCTCTTTGTTGAGAAAACCCACGTCAAAGGCCGCGTTGTGGATGACCAGCTCGGCGCCTTCTAGGTAGGCCAGCAGGTCGTCTGCGATTTCGGCGAACTTGGGCTTGTCTTTGAGGAACTCGTTGCTGATGCCGTGCACCTTGAGCGCGTCTTCGTGGCTGTCGCGCTCGGGGTTGAGGTAATAGTGCTTGTGGCTGCCCGTGAGTTTTCGGGCCAGCAGCTCCACGCAACCGATCTCTATGATACGGTCGCCGGCTTCGGCCGACAGGCCTGTGGTTTCGGTGTCAAGAATGATCTGGCGCATAAGTCAATTATGGCTGGCAGCGCTTGCTGACATACTGCGGCACCCATGAAAAAGCACGTCGCCCTTACTCTCTTGTTGGTCACCACGCTCGGCGTGCTCAATGCGCATGTGGATGTGCCCCGGGTGGACGGGCGAAGGTTTGTGCTGACCCAAGGCCAGCTCTACGACGCCATAGGCTGGGGCGAAGACCTTTGGACCCGCAGCACCCGCCGCTGCAGCCAGGTGCGGGCCTTGAGCAGCACCGAAGCTGTGTATGCCCAAGCCCTGGCGGCCATTCAAGCCTACAGCCCGCCCGACTCCCGCAGCGCTCGCTTGCGCCAGCTGCAACAAACCGGGGATTGGCTGCTGGCCGAGGTGGAGTTTGATGAACTCAGCCCTGCGGTGGTGGTGCTGCAGCTGCAGGGCGAGGGCGTGGTGGTGCTGCCCACTGCGATTTGGAGCGGGGACACACAACCCTGGCGCCCTGCCCCGCTGATCCGCAGGCACTTGCACACCCAGGCGCCGCTGATGCCCCAGCCCTTGCTGGACTGCTTGGACCCGCAGGTGGGCTTGTTCCAGCCCCGCTGAATCTTGGGGGCCGTCGCCAGAGTGACAAGGCTTGCAGCACCTGAGCGGCATGTCGGCCCACACTGCGGTGTTGGAAAAATTGTTGCGCCAGATCTGTTTTGCCGTCCCTGATTTTTGGGATGCAAGCGCCTTGACTCACACCTGATAGAAAGCCCACGCCATGTCCACTGCCCCCGTTTGGTTCATCACCGGTTGCTCCACAGGCCTGGGGCGTGAATTGGCGGTGGCGGCGCTGGAAGCGGGTGCGCGGGTGGTGGCCACGGCGCGCGATGCAGCCAGCTTGGCCCCCATTGGCCCATTGAGCGGCGTGCCTGCTGAGCGCTTGCTGGCCTTGGCGCTGGACGTGAACAACACCGAGCAGCGCGAGCACTGCGTGGCGCAGGCGCTAGAGACCTTCGGGCGCATTGATGTGCTGGTCAACAACGCGGGCTATGGCTACCAGGCCACCGCTGAGGAAGGCGACGAGGCCCAAATTCGCGCCTTGTTTGACACCGATGTGTTTTCTGTTTTTGCCCTCACCCGCCAGGTGCTGCCGCCGATGCGCGCGCAAGGTCAGGGGCACATCATCCACATAGGCTCGGTGGCTGGGCTGTTTGGCATGCCGGGCTCGGGCTATTACGCGGCGGCCAAGCATGCGCTTGAAGGCTGGACCGACGCGCTGGCCGCTGAAATTGCGCCCCTGGGTTTGCACACCTGCTGCGTGGAGCCCGGCCCTCTGCGCACCGAGTTTGCAGGGCGTTCTTTGCGCCAAACGCCCACGGCCTTGCCGGCCTACGAGGCCACAGCCGGGGCCCGCCAAGTCGCCACGCGCCAGTCCAGCGGCCAGCAAGCGGGCGACCCCCGCCTGTGCGCGCAGCTCATCGTGCAGCTGACACACGACAAGCGCTTGCCCAGGCACCTGGTGTTGGGCCGCACGGTCTCTGGCATGGCCATCCAGCGTTTGTCGGCCACCGTGCAAGAGCTCAAAGACTGGCAGGCCATCAGCGATTCGGTGGACTTTGAAGCGAGCAAGCCATGATGCAGCCCCCTCCCATGGCCGACAGGCCGGCCCCGCGCGAGTTGATTCTTCACCACTTTGAGCTCTCGCCATTTGCCGAAAAAATCAGGCTGATGCTGGGCTGCAAGGCCGCGCGGTGGCGCTCGGTGCACATTCCCATGCTGATGCCCAAGCCCGACGTGCTGGCGCTCACCGGGGGCTACAGGCGCACGCCGCTGCTGCAAATAGGCGCCGACGTGTGGTGCGACAGCGCACTGATTGCGCGCGTGCTGGACCGCGAGTTGGGCGGCGCCAGCCTGTTTCCGGCCACGCAGCCCTTGGCAGCGGTGCTGGCGCAGTGGGCAGACTGGACCTTGTTTTGGAGCGTGATTGACTTTGCCTCGCAGCCAGCTTGCCTGGCGCACCGCTTTGGCCACCTCACAGACGAGCAGCGGCTGGCCATTGCCGCCGACCGCAACCCTTTTCGGGCCAGCGTGCCCAAGCTCACGCCCAACGACGCGGGCGCCTGCCTGGCGCAGTACCTGCAAAGCCTGGAGAGCCAACTGGCCAGCGGCCATGAATGTGTGTGCGGCGACCTGTCGATTGCCGACTTCAGCATGGCCCATGTGCTCTGGCACTTGCGCCGGGCAGGCCCGCCGGCTGAACTCTTGCTGGCGCCTTTTAGGCGGGTGTTGAAGTGGCACGACCGCATGCTGGCCTTTGGCCATGGCCAAGCACAAGCGATGTCTTCAGAGCAGGCGCTACAAACAGCTGCTCAAGCGATGGGCCACGAGGCCTGCAGCGTCACGCCCGAGCCGGGACTGACGCAGGGCCAAACGGTGAGCGTGGCGGCCGTTGACTACGGCCACGAGGCGAGCTGGGGTGAGTTGGTGGGGCTGAACGCGCTGGAGGTGGTGATCGCCCGCAGCGACGTGCGGGCTGGCCGGGTGCATGTGCACTTTCCCCGCGTGGGCTTTCGCATCACGCCGGCCTGAGCGGCCGGCCTGCCCAAAGGCAGGCGCTCAGTGGTTTTCTTTGGCGTGGTTGATGGAGTACTTGGGGATTTCCACGGTCACGTCTTGCTGGGCCAAGATGGCCTGGCAGCTCAGGCGCGATTGCGGCTCCAGGCCCCAGGCGCGGTCCAGCATGTCTTCTTCGTTTTCATCGGGCTCATTCAGCGAGCTCAAGCCTTCACGCACCACCACATGGCAGGTGGTGCAAGCGCAGCTCATGTCGCAGGCGTGCTCGATCTTGATGTCGTGGTCCAGCATGGCTTCGCAAATGCTGGTGCCAGAAGGCGCGCTGATGCTGATGCCCTGCGGGCAGTACTCGGGATGGGGCAAGATCTTGATGATGGGCATGATGGGGTTCAGATCGTGGCGATATTTTTGCCAGCCAGGGCCTGCTGAATGCCCTTGTTCATGCGCATGGCGGCAAAGGCTTCGGTGCCGTGGGCCAGCGCCTGTGTGGCCGCTTCTAGGGTGGCAGCGTCTGCGCTTTGATCGGCTTGACGGGTGTGGTGCAAGGCCGCCATCAAGGCGCTGATGTGTTGCAGCTCATCCGGGGTGAGCAAGTCGCTGTCGAGGTCCAGGGCGCTTTGCGTGGCCAGCAGCATGCGGTCGGCATCGACCCGCGCCTCGGCCAAGGCCCGGGCCTGCATGTCTTGCTGGGCGGTTGAAAAGCTGTCTTGCAGCATGCGAGCAATTTCTTCATCGGCCAGTCCATAAGAGGGCTTGACGTCGATGTGCGCCTCCACGCCGCTGCCCTGCTCGCGCGCGGCGACGGTGAGCAGGCCGTCGGCATCGACGGTAAAAGTCACGCGGATGCGGGCGGCACCAGCGGCCATGGGCGGGATGCCGCGCAGCTCAAAGCGCGCCAAACTCCGGCAGTCGGCCACCAGGTCGCGCTCGCCTTGCACCACATGCAGGGCCAAGGCGGTTTGCCCATCTTTGTAGGTGGTGAAGTCCTGCGCCATGGCGGTCGGGATGGTCTGGTTGCGAGGCACGATGCGCTCGACCAGGCCGCCCATGGTTTCAATGCCCAGGGACAGCGGAATCACGTCGAGCAGCAGCAGCTCTTCCCCGCCGCGGTTGCCCACCAGTTGGTTGGCCGACAGGGCCGCGCCCAGGGCCACCACTTCATCAGGGTTGAGATTGGTCAGGGGCTCCTGGCCAAAAAACTCGCGCACCGCGCCAAGCACCAGCGGCATGCGGGTGGAGCCACCCACCATGACCACGCCTTGAATATCGCCCTTGTCCAGCCGCGCATCGCGCAGCACGCGGCGCACGGCAGCCAGGGTTTTGGCTGTCAAGGCGGCGCTGACATGCGCCAAGGTGGCGCGGTCCAGGCGAGTTTTGATTTCAACGCCGTCCAGGCTCAAGGTCAGATCCACGCTGTCCTGGCTGCTCAAAGCTTCTTTGGCCTGGCGCGCCTGCCTGAGCAGTTCTGCACGGGCCGAGGGGCTCAAGCTTTGCGGGGCGCCGGCTTGGCCGAGCAGGCAGTCGGCCACGGCCCGGTCGTAGTCGTCACCGCCCAAGGCGGAGTCGCCGCCCGTGGCCACCACCTCGAACACGCCGCGCGTGAGCCTCAGGATAGAAATGTCAAAGGTGCCGCCGCCCAGGTCGTAGACCGCAAACACGCCTTCGCTTTGGTGGTCAAGGCCATAGGCAATGGCCGCGGCCGTGGGCTCGTTGATCAAGCGCAACACGTTCAGACCGGCCAGGGTGGCCGCGTCTTTGGTGGCTTGGCGCTGGGCCTCGTCAAAGTAGGCGGGCACGGTGATGACGGCGCCGTCAATGTCGGCATTGAAGCTGTCTTCGGCCCGGTAACGCAAGGTGGCCAAGATCTCGGCGCTGACCTCGACCGGGCTTTTATCACCCGCACGGGTGCGCACTGCCACCATGCCGGGTTGGTCCACCAAGTCATAAGGCAATTCGACCTGCACATCGGCCAAACCACGGCCCATGAGGCGCTTGACCGAGGCAATGGTGTTGAGCGGGTCTTGCACTTGTGCGGCCAACGCGTCAAAGCCAATTTGGCGGCCGCCGCCTTCCATGTAGCGCACCACGCTGGGCAGGATCACGCGGCCTTGCTCGTCGGGCAGGCATTCGGCCACGCCATGGCGCACTGCTGCCACTAAAGAGTGCGTGGTGCCGAGGTCTATGCCAACGCCAATGCGCCGCTGGTGCGGGTCTGGGGTTTGGCCGGGCTCGGAGATTTGTAAAAGTGCCATGCGGTGAGGAATAAATCTGCGCCATCCGCTCATGCGGCGGCAGGACTAAAACGAGAGGGCTTCTGACGGGCTGACATGGGCCACTGGGGCCCACGGGCTCAGGCTGAGATGCGGTCTAAGCGCTCCTCCACCTCGTGGGCAAAGCGCTCCACAAACATCAGGCGGCGCACCACTTGGGCGGCGGCCACGGGGTCAAGTTGCACGTCAAGCAACTGCGCCAAGTCTGCCAAGGCGGCACTGCGTGCGCTTGAGGTGTCTTCAAGCAGTGTCTCCAGCGCTTGAGCGGTGTCGGCCTCTTCCAGGGATTCGCGCCACGCCATTTGCTGCATTAAAAAGTCAGCCGGCATGGCGGTGTTGTCGTGGGCCCGAATGGGTGCACCGGAGAGTTCACACAGGTAGGACGCGCGCTTGAGCGGGTCTTTGAGGCGCTGATAAGCCTCGTTGATGCGCACCGACCACTGCATGGCCACGCGCTGGGCGGCAGCGCCTTCGGCGGCAAAACGGTCGGGGTGGGCTTGCTTTTGCAGCGCTTTCCAGCGCAGGTCAATGTCAGCGCGGTCTTGCGCAAAGCGGACCGGCAGCTCGAACAACTCGAAATCGGTGGATTGAAGCTTCATCACGCACACAGCCGCCGCCGGGTTCAGACCCGAAAGCTCTCGCCACAACCGCAGCGGTCGCGCTCGTTGGGGTTGCTGAATTTGAAGCCCTCGTTCAAGCCCTCGCGCACAAAGTCAAGCTGTGTGCCGTCGATGTAGGCCATGCTTTTGGGGTCCACCAGCACCTTCACGCCGTTGTCCTCAAACACCACGTCCTCGGGGGCGGAATCGTCGGCGTACTCTAGCTTGTAGGCCAAGCCAGAGCAGCCCGTGGTCCTGACACCCAGGCGAATACCTATGCCTTTGCCACGCTTGGCAATGTAGCGGCTGACATGGCGGGCGGCGGCATCGGTCAGGGTCACAGACATGGGGGGTGGTCCATCAAACTCAACAAGGGTGGGGCATCAAACAAGTTCAAACCAAGATCAAGCGGGCTGGGCGTGGCGTTTTTTATAGTCGTCCACCGCCGCTTTGATGGCGTCTTCAGCCAAGATGGAGCAGTGAATTTTGACGGGGGGCAGGGCCAGCTCTTCAGCGATGGCGCTGTTCTTGATGGACGCGGCCTCGTCCAGGGTTTTGCCCTTGACCCACTCAGTGACCAGCGAGCTTGACGCAATCGCCGAGCCGCAGCCGTAGGTTTTGAAACGGGCGTCTTCAATCACGCCGGTTAGCGGGTTGACCTTGATTTGCAGCTTCATCACGTCGCCGCAGGCGGGTGCACCCACCATGCCTGTGCCCACGCTGTCGTCGCCCTTGTCAAAAGAGCCGACGTTGCGGGGGTTTTCGTAGTGCTCGACTACTTTTTCGCTGTATGCCATGGTTTTACTCCTGATGTTGGGTGGGCCTGCCTGAACGCATGGACCTCACCAAGTCACAAATCTCACAAATCGGTCAAACGCTCAGTGCGCGGCCCACTGGATGGTGGACAAGTCCACGCCGTCTTTGAACATCTCCCACAGGGGCGAGAGTTCGCGCAGGCGGGCCACGTTTTCTTTGATGGACTGAACGGCATAGTCGATTTCTTCTTCCGTGGTCCAGCGGCCAATCGTCATGCGCAAGCTGCTGTGGGCCAGCTCGTCGCTGCGGCCCAAGGCGCGCAGCACATAGCTGGGCTCCAGGCTGGCCGATGTGCAGGCCGAACCGCTGGAGACCGCCAGACCTTTGATGCCCATGATGAGCGACTCGCCCTCGACAAAGTTAAAGCTCATGTTCAGGTTGTGCGGCACGCGCTTGTCGGCGTTGCCGTTCAAAAACACTTCTTCCACGTCTTTGAGGCCGTTGAGCAAACGCTGTTGCAAGGCACGAATGCGCGTGTTTTCAGCGTGCATTTCTTCTTTGGCAATGCGGTAGGCCTCGCCCATGCCCACAATTTGGTGGGTGGGCAGCGTGCCCGAGCGAATGCCTCGCTCGTGACCACCACCGTGCATTTGTGCTTCAAGGCGCACACGCGGCTTGCGGCGCACATACAAAGCGCCTATGCCCTTGGGTCCGTAGGTTTTGTGCGAGGTCAGGCTCATCAAGTCCACCGGCAAGGTGGCCAAGTCAATGTCCACGCGGCCTGTGGCTTGCGCTGCGTCCGAATGAAAAATCACGCCTTTTTCTCGGCACAAGGCGCCAATGGCGGCAATGTCTTGAATCACGCCAATCTCGTTGTTTACAAACATCACGCTGACCAAAATGGTGTCAGGGCGCATGGCGGCCTTGAGTGCATCGAGGTCCAGCATGCCGTCGGCCTGCACGTCGAGGTATGTCACCTCAAAGCCTTGACGCTCGAGCTCACGACAGGTGTCGAGCACGGCTTTGTGCTCGGTTTTCACCGTGATGAGGTGCTTGCCTTTGGTTTTGTAAAAGTGGGCCGCGCCCTTGATGGCCAGGTTGTTCGACTCCGTGGCGCCACTGGTCCACACAATCTCGCGGTGGTCAGCGCCAATCAAATCGGCCACCTGAACACGCGCCTTTTCCACGGCCTCTTCAGCCTCCCAGCCCCAGGCGTGGCTGCGGGAGGCCGGGTTGCCAAAGTGCTCGCGCAACCAGGGAATCATGGCGTCCACCACCTTGGGGTCACAAGGGTTGGTAGAGCTGTAATCCAGATAAATAGGAAAGTGCGGGGTCGTCATGGTGTCTGATGTCCGAAATAACAATGAACCGGGGCGGCGCAGGCGACCAAGGGTGGCCGCCTAGCGAGTTGATCAACTCTTGGAGAACACGTTGCCCAGTGCGAACACTGAATTGGGCGCGTTGATGCGCATGGGCTTGACCGCCGGCGCTGCAAACACGGCCTTTTTAACAGGCGGTGTGCTTTCAATGACCACGCCCTTTGAAAGCTGGTCATCCACCAGTTTTTGCAAGTTGACCGAATCGAGAAACTCGACCATGCGGCTGTTCAAAGAAGCCCACAGCTCGTGCGTCATGCAGCGTCCGCCCTCGCCGCTGCAGTTTTCTTTGCCGCCGCAGCTGGTGGCGTCCAGCGGCTCGTCAACCGACACAATGATGTCGGCCACCGTGATCTCCGAGGCCTTGCGGCCCAGGGTGTAGCCGCCGCCTGGACCGCGGGTGGACTCCACCAGTTCATGGCGGCGCAGCTTGCCAAACAGCTGCTCCAAATAAGACAAAGAAATTTGCTGGCGTTGGCTGATGGCCGCCAGCGTGACAGGGCCGTTGTTCTGGCGCAAGGCCAGGTCAATCATGGCGGTGACCGCAAAGCGGCCTTTGGTGGTGAGGCGCATTTTTCAAGCTCCTTAAATGTTGGCTTGACTACCGTTGAGGCTTGACCCTGCAGCATGGGCTGAAGGCCACTCTTGTTTCCTCTCGTCCGTCCGACTGACATCGTCAGCCGCAGACCTCGATTCCTTTTTTCTTGTGCGTTTTACAGAAGTATAGCAAAGAGTCAGACTGTTTTGCTTGGGATTTATTACCAAGCGGTCAGATTGCGACCCGATTGGCTAAAAGCATTTTTAACACAGAAAACTCGCAAAGTCGAAATGTTGCTTTAATACAACGATACGCCCAGCACAGGCCATGAGCGCGTGCCGACTGGGCTTGCCAGCGTGGTGCAGCTCGACAGAGCCGCTTTACAGAGCTGGACACTGGCCTCAGCGGACCGGGTCTGGCGCCCAAGGAACAACTCGCCAAGGCGGGCATTTACTGGGTCTGGTGCGCTAAATCTGGTCGTTTAACTTTTCTTAACTTTCTATCTACAAAAAAAGAAAATATTTCTTTTAGCATTGGATTCGTTAGTAGCTTAGCCGTATAGAAACGATGCTCAACTGACCTTCCATTTCATCAAACCAAGGTATACCCATGCAGAACCGCAGAACCACTTTGTCCCTCGCCGCCACCCTCGTTCTTGCTGCCTCTTTGGTGGCTTGCGGAGGTGGATCAGATGACCAGCCCACCACGACATTGACAGTAACTCCGGTGTTGGGGGCAGTCTACGGCGCCTCCGTCACGGTCTTTAATGGCACCACGGGCGCCACCTTGGGCGGTGGCGTCACAGGCGCCACCTCAGGGTCGGCAGACATCCTCTTGCAGGGCTCCCTCACAGGGCCCGTGGTGGTCAGGGTCAGCTTGAGCCCCGGCACCAAGTACTACGACGAAAAACTCAATCAAGAGGTCGTGATTACATCGAGCAATCAAACCTCCATGCTGACTGTGCTGCCCGCCTTGCCCTCCACGGCCAAGAAGTCGGTCGGCGTCACCCCCATCAGCAACATGGCGGCCAAATTGGCGGGCCTGGACCCCGCCAGCACTTCATTCAGCATCAAGGCGGACAAAGTCAACGATGGTGCTGCCAGGGCAGTGTTGGCACTGGGCTTGCCGCAGAGCTTCAACATCACTGCCACCCCCGTGGCCGCCAAGTCCGCAACCTTACCAACGGATGTGTATGGTCGACTGTTGGCTGAAATGGCCAAATTAGCACCCACCAACGCTCTGGACCAGAACAAGACGCTGGCCGATGCGGCCACTGCCGGTACGGTGACCACCTCAGCTGCGCTGACTGCAGCGACCACAGCCATCAGCAGTGCAGCAGCCAGCGTCAACACCCTCAAGGGTGCAGGAACGGTCGCCATCGCTGCCCCCAACCTGACACCTCAGCCAGCCACGCTCACCGCTGCCACCAACGCACAGAACACAGCCATCTCTTCTGGGCTTGTGCCGACAGGTGCCACAGGCGCAAGCAACTAAAAACACAGCAGCACCCATGGCTGTGGCGTAAAACCCAGCGCTCGCCATGGGCTTGGACTTCTTATTGACGCAAGAAAAACATTGCAGATAAAGACATGCAGTCCATGACCGCCTTACCCGCCGTGTGAATGCGACCAGTTGCCACTGGATTTGAACATTGAGCTTGAACAGCGGGCAGTGCCCGCTGTTTTTTTGTGCAGCCTTTTCCTCAGACTTTTGACCTTGAACACCTTAAGGCCCATTTCTCCCAGACAGTTGGGGGTGTTGCTCGTGATGTGCGCTGCGGCACCACTTTGTTGGGGCCAATTGGCGCCCAGCGGCTACACAGGTGGCTTGAATACCCCCACCGCCCACACCCTGCCTGAGGGCAGCGCAGAGTGGACGCTGACCAACAGCGTGCCTGAGAAGGCGCGCTTTTTCCCCGGCCAAGGCGGCTTTGGTGGCTATAACCTGGGCTTTGGCGTGCTGCCTGGGCTGGAGTTGGTGGGCAGGCTGAGTTTTGACGGTGACCTGCAGTGCAATTTGTACGAGGCGGGCTGCAAGTCTTGGACACGCGATTTGTCCATGGGCGGCAAATGGCAACTGCCTTTGAAGCTGCCGCTGAACAGCGGCCTGGCCCTGGGCGTGACCGATGTGGGGGGCGCAGCCACCAATTTTAGGCAACGCTATGCGGTGATCACCAGCCAACCGGCCCACGGCCCCTGGGAGATCTCGCTGGGACGGGCCAGAGGGACCAGCCCTTATTCGCTAATGAACGGGAGTTTTGGCAGCGTGTCGGCCAAGCTCAACCCGCATGTGCAGGCCGTTTTGGAGCACGACAGCCGTGAAACCCGGGCGGGCCTGAAGGGCCAATGGCCTTTGCACCCACGCCTGTCCCTGGTGTGGGCGGGAAGCCGCAAGTTCACACGCGCCAGCGCGCAGCAAAGCGAGCAGCTGACGCTGGGCCTGCAGTTCTCGCTGGAACGCCCTGCAAACCGTGAGGCCTTGGAGCGCGAAGCCGCCCAACTATCGGTCTACCGGACACAGCCCTTGCCGGTGGTCGAGCCCGTTAATCAGACCTTTCAGCCACTTCAGCTCCAGTGGGCTGCCCATCCATTTACCTCGTCTGCAGCAGCCATGCCGCAAGCAGACTCGGCCGCATTCGCACCCGCGTTCACCAAAGACCTGGCCCAAGACCCGCGCCAGCCCGAGGGTGTGGCCGCGCGCCTGGTGCAGTCCTTGCAAAAGGCTGGCTTTGCGGACATCAGCGTGGGTCTGGACCACACGGGGGATGCGGCGCAAGCCCGGCATTGGCTGGTTCAGGCCGAGCCGCTGTCTTGGCGCAAAAGCCGGCACGAGGCCCTGGGCAAGGTCTTTCGTTTATGGCTGGACCAAGAACCCCAGCCGCAGGAGCGCATCACCGTGGTGCTGAGCTACCTGCGCCAGTCCACGGTGGCGGTGCGCAGCAGCGCTCAATGCCTGGCCGATTTCAAGGCGGGCTATGGGAGCTGCGAGAGCGGGCCTGTGCTCGAGTTGATCGCCGCGCCCGAGCAAGAACTTGCAGCGCAGACGAACTGGCTGCAGCAGGGCAAGCATTCGAGTTGGCTCCAACCCCGCGTGGCTTTTGCACCCAGCTTGAACTACTCGGTGGGCACAGAATACGGCTTGGCGGACTACGCGCTGGCCTTGGACACGGGCTGGGAAGTGCCTTTGGCGCGTGGCTTGATGTGGCAGGGTGTGCACGCCACGCCATTGCAAAACTCTGCTGACTTTGGCCCTGGCCAAGTCTTCGATGGCAGCCGCAAGCGCCCAGGGGTGCAAACCAGCATGCTGAGCTACGTGGCGCAACCCATACACAGCCTGTGGGTGCAGGCCAGCGCGGGCTACCTCAACCCAGACGACCGAGGCTCTCAGCTCGATATGCGCTGGTCGCCAGGAGATGGGCGACTGCGGCTGTCTGCCACGGCGGCACGCTACCAGCGCGAGCTGGTGGGCGGGACCGTGCAACCCCAACTGGTGCAAGCGCGTTGGAGCGTGCTGCCTGGCCGCTGGGCGGTGGAGCTGAATGCAGGCCGTTTTTTCATGCAAGACGAGGGCTTTCGCATCAGCAGCATGCATTGGTTTGACGACTACCGGCTGTCGGTGTATTACCGGCAAAGCCAGTCCCCCAAAGGCGTGCGCATGCCTTTGACAAAGTTTGCCGGCTTTTCATTGAGTATCCCGCTGGGTGGGAGCGAAAGCGCCCAGCTGGGCCCGCTCAACCTGCGTTTTCGGGAACAGTGGTCATTGGGGCTGGAGACCAAAGTGGGGGCCAAAGACAACTCCATCACGGGCGGGTATGGAACGATCCCAGCGCTGCGCCATGGCCTGAACGATGTCAGCGACTTTGACCGCTCGGGCCTGGCCGACTTTTGGGCGCAGCGACACCGCATCCGCAGCGCCATGAACTGATCACCTGCTGCTCAGGCGGCAGGGGCAATGGAGTCGCTGCCCGCCGCGCCAAAGGCCTGGGCTTTCACCCGGCTGAGTTGGTCGCGCACGCGGGCGGCTTTTTCGAACTCCAGGTTTTTGGCGTGTTCAATCATTTCCTTTTCCAGGCGCTTCATCTCGCGGGCCACGTCTTTTTCGCTCATGTCCTCCACCGCCAAAGTTTGAACAGCGAGCTTTTGGGCGTCTTGGCCTGACTTTTCGTTGTACACCCCGTCAATCAAATCGCGGATGCGCTTGACCACGCCGCGCGGCGTGATGCCATTGGCCAGGTTGAAGGCGATTTGCTTGTTGCGCCTGCGCTCGGTCTCGCCCATGGCTTTTTTCATGGACTCGGTGATGCGGTCGGCGTACAAAATGGCGCGGCCGTTGAGGTTGCGGGCGGCCCGGCCTATGGTTTGGATCAGGCTGCGCTCGGCGCGCAAAAAACCTTCTTTGTCGGCGTCCAAAATGGCCACCAGCGAGACCTCGGGAATGTCCAGGCCCTCGCGCAGCAAGTTGATGCCCACCAGCACGTCAAACGCGCCCAAGCGCAGGTCGCGCAAGATTTCCACCCGCTCCACGGTTTCAATGTCGCTGTGCAAATAGCGCACTTTCACGCCGTTGTCGCTGAGGTAGTCAGTGAGCTGCTCGGCCATGCGCTTGGTCAGCGTGGTGATCAGCACGCGCTCGTTTTTGTCCACCCGAATGCGGATTTCGCCCAGCACGTCGTCCACCTGGTGGGTGGCGGGCCGAACTTCCACCAAAGGGTCCACCACGCCAGTGGGCCGCACCAATTGCTCCACCACTTTGCTGGCGCGCTGCTGCTCGTAGGCCGCAGGCGTGGCCGAGACAAACACGGCCTGGCGCATTTTGGTCTCGAACTCCTCAAACTTGAGCGGACGGTTGTCCAGCGCACTGGGCAAGCGAAACCCATACTCCACCAGAGTGAGCTTGCGGGCGCGGTCGCCGTTGTACATGGCGTTGAGCTGGCCGATCATGACGTGGCTTTCGTCCAGGAACATCAGCGCGTCTTTGGGCATGTAGTCGCACAGCGTGGACGGGGGCGAGCCCGGAGGTGCACCGCTCAAGTGGCGGGTGTAGTTTTCAATGCCTTTGCAGTGGCCCACCTCGTTGAGCATTTCCAAATCAAAGCGTGTGCGCTGCTCAATGCGCTGGGCTTCTACCAGTTTGCCGGCGGCCAGCAGCTCTTTGACCCGCTCTGACAGCTCAAACTTGATGCCTTCTATGGCAGCCAGCACCTTGTCGCGCGGCGTCACGTAATGGCTTTTGGGGTAAATCACAAAGCGGGGAATTTTTTGCTTGACGCGGCCAGTCAGTGGGTCAAACAGCTGCAGCGACTCGATGTCGTCGTCAAACAACTCCAGGCGAATGGCCAACTCCGAATGCTCGGCGGGGAACACATCAATCACGTCGCCCCGCACCCGAAAGCAGCCGCGCGCGAAGTCGGCGTCGTTGCGCGTGTACTGCATGCGGATGAGGCGGGCAATGATGTCGCGCTGGCCCATGCGGTCGCCGTGGCGCACCAAAAACCGCATCTCGGTGTAATCCTCGGGCGCACCTATGCCGTAAATGGCACTGACCGTGGCCACGATGATGGTGTCGCGGCGCTCGAGCACGCTTTTGGTGGCCGACAAGCGCATTTGCTCAATGTGCTCGTTGATGGCCGAGTCTTTTTCAATGAACAAGTCCCGCTGCGGCACATAGGCCTCAGGCTGGTAGTAGTCGTAATAGCTGACAAAGTATTCGACCGCATTTTTAGGGAAAAACTCCCGAAACTCGCTGTAGAGCTGCGCGGCCAAGGTTTTGTTGGGCGCAAACACAATGGCCGGCCTGCCCATGCGGGCGATCACATTGGCCATGGTGAAGGTTTTGCCCGAGCCGGTGACGCCCAGCAGGGTTTGAAAGGCCTCGCCGTCCTCCAGCCCTTCCACCAATTGGCGGATGGCCTCAGGCTGGTCGCCCGCTGGCGCGTAAGGCATGAAGAGCTCAAAGGGCGAGCCCGGAAAACGCTGAAACTCACCCTCGGGCGCAGCCTCATCAGGGGTCACGGGAACAGGGACAAGCGCGGTCTTGGGCATAGCTATTTCAAACCTGGAGCTCCACAAAAGGAGCCCGCTAAAATTGGGCAACTTGTCAGGATACGCGATTTAGCCGGCCTCTGCGCGGCTTGTGCCCTGGCCACCGGTCACACCATCTGTTCACCCCAAGGAGTTTCATGTCTTTGTTCACCGCTGTCGAAATGGCCCCTCGCGACCCCATCTTGGGTCTGAACGAGCAATTCGCCGCCGACACCCACCCCCAGAAAGTCAACCTCGGTGTGGGCGTGTACTACGACGACGCAGGCAAGCTGCCCTTGCTCCAATGCGTGCAAGCGGCCGAAAAGCTCATGGCCGACAAGCCATCACCGCGCGGCTACCTGCCCATTGACGGCATTGCCGCCTACGACAGCGCGGTCAAAAGCCTGGTCTTTGGGGCCCAGAGCGAGCCCGTCACGGCTGGCCGCGTGGCCACCATCCAGGCCATAGGCGGCACGGGCGGCCTGAAGGTGGGCGCCGACTTTCTCAAACGCCTCAAGCCGCATGCCAAGGTGATGATCAGCGACCCCAGCTGGGAAAACCACCGCGCGCTGTTCACCAACGCAGGCTTTGTGGTGGAGGCCTACCCCTACTACGACGCGGCCCAGCGCGGCATCAACTTCGACGGCATGCTCGCGGCGCTGAACACAGCCGAGGCCGGCACCATCGTGGTGCTGCACGCCTGCTGCCACAACCCCACGGGCTATGACATCACGGCTGGGCAGTGGGACCAGGTGATTGCCGCCGTCAAGGCCCGTGACTTGGTGCCCTTTTTGGACATGGCCTACCAAGGCTTTGGCCATGGCATTGCCGAGGACGGCGCCGTTATTGGCAAGTTTGTGGCGGCGGGCTTGTCGTTTTTTGTGTCCACCTCGTTTTCCAAGAGCTTTAGCCTCTATGGCGAGCGCGTGGGTGCGCTAAGCGTGCTGTGCCAAAGCAAAGAAGAAGCCGGGCGCGTGCTCTCGCAGCTGAAAATCGCCATCCGCACCAACTACTCCAACCCGCCCATCCACGGCGGCGCGGTGGTGGCGGCGGTCCTGAACACCCCGGCCTTGCGCCAGCAGTGGGAGCAAGAGCTCGCTGAAATGCGGGTGCGCATCAAGGCCATGCGCCAGAGCCTGGTGGACGGCCTCAAAGCCGCGGGTGTGGCGCAAGACATGGGTTTCATAACCACGCAAATTGGCATGTTCAGTTACTCAGGCCTGAGCAAAGACCAAATGGTGCGCCTGCGCAATGAATTCGGCGTCTATGGCACCGACACCGGCCGCATGTGCGTGGCCGCGCTCAACAGCGGCAACATTGGGCATGTGTGCGCCTCGATTGCCAAGGTGCTCTGAGTCTCTCGGCGCCTGATGAAAAAGCCGGCTTGCGAGCCGGCTTTTTTCATGCCCCCTTCATCAGCCCTCAACCTTCACCCCACACCACCGAGCGCATGGCCACCGAGGCGAGCTGGTAGTTGGGCGTCATGAAGCGGCAAGACTCGCCCTTGTCCACCGCCCCGGCGGCATACAGCAAAGGCAAGAAGTGCTCGTGGCTGGGGTGGGCCATGCGGGCCACCGCGCCCAGGCGCTCAAAACGCTGCAGCTCGTCAAGCCGGCCCTGGGCCAGCCAGTCGGCCACGGTCTCGTCAAACTCCACCGTCCAGTCGAAGGCTTGCTCGGGCGGTGCCTCGCGCTGCATCATGCGCAGGTTGTGCACGATGTTGCCGCTGGCCACAATCAGCACGCCTTTTTCCCGCAAACCGCGCAATTGCTGGGCCAAAGCGTAGTGGTCGGCAGGCGGGCGCTCGTAGTCCATGCTCAGCTGAATGACGGGGATATTGGCCTCTGGAAACATGGGCTTGAGCACGCCCCAGGCGCCGTGGTCCAGGCCCCATTGCTGGTCCAGGTCCAGCGGGCGCGAGGCGCGCTGGCGCACAAAGCGGGCAATTTCTGCGGCTGCCGCCGGTGCGCCCGGGGCCGGGTATTGCTGGTCAAACAACTCTTGCGGAAAACCGCCAAAGTCGTGGATGGTGCGCGGCTTGTCCATGGCCGTGAGGGCCCAGCCTTCGGTCAGCCAGTGGGCCGAAATGCACAAAATTAGCTGGGGCAGGGGCCAGCGCTTGCCAAAGTCCTGGCCCAGCTCCTGCCAGCAGGTTTTCCACGGGTTTTCCGTGATGACGTTCATGGGGCTGCCGTGGCCCAAAAACACCACGGGAAAGCGGTCTGAAGAGCGAAGCGACTGAAACTGCGACAAAGATAGCGGGGCTGTGTTCATGGCAAATTAAAAAAATGAAGACAGACTGGTCACTGACTCACAAGAGCGCAGCAACCATGCCTGGCCAAACCACACTCACAAAGGCCGCAATGCAGCTGCAGCATCAATTCGTGCATGAGACTGGCGGCCCAAGCTTGCGGCTGCATGACAAAGATAAGACATCTGAACACAAGTTGAGTATTTATTTTTTTACAAAAAAAGCTCAGCAACTGCTATATTGCTGCACTGCAACATTGCTTTAAGCGCGCAAAAAAGGAAGCCCATGCTCTACCAAGTTTATGAATCACAGCGCACGCTGATGGAGCCGTTCATCGACTTCGCACAAGCGGCCGCCAAGGTGTTCAGCAATTCCAACACGCCCATGGGCCAGCACCCCATGGCCCAGCGCGTGGCCGCCGGCTACAGCCTGCTCTACCGTTTGGGCAAGGACTACGAAAAGCCCTCTTTTGACATCCACACCGTGGACGTTCACGGCGTGAAAGTGGCAGTGCAAGAGCATGTGGCACTGGACAAACCCTTTTGCGAGTTGCGCCGCTTCAAGCGCCTGAGCGACGACGTTCAAACCCTGACTGCGCTCAAAAGCCAGCCCACCGTGTTGGTGGTGGCGCCTTTGTCGGGCCACTACGCCACGCTGCTGCGCGACACCGTCAAAAGCCTGCTGGAAGACCACAAGGTCTACATCACCGACTGGAAAAACGCGCGCACCGTGCCCCTTGCCGATGGCAGCTTCCACCTGGACGACTATGTCAATTACGTGCAGGAGTTCATTCGGCACATCCAGGGCACTTATGGCAACTGCCATGTCATCAGCGTGTGCCAGCCCACGGTGCCCGTGCTGGCAGCGGTTTCGCTCATGGCCTCGCGCGGTGAGACCACGCCCTTGACCATGACCATGATGGGCGGCCCCATTGATGCGCGCAAATCGCCCACCGCCGTCAACAACCTGGCCACGAAAAAGAGCTACAGCTGGTTTGAAAACAATGTAATTTACCGCGTGCCAGGCAATTTCCCAGGCGCTGGCCGCCGTGTGTACCCCGGCTTCATGCAGCACGCCGGCTTTGTGGCCATGAACCCCGACCGCCACGCCACCAGCCATTACGACTTTTTCAAAGACTTGCTCAAAGGCGACGACGCCAGCGCCGAGGCCCACCGCAAGTTCTACGACGAGTACAACGCCGTGCTGGACATGGACGCCGACTACTACTTGGAAACCATCAAAACGGTGTTCCAAGAGTTCAAGCTGGTGCGAGGCACCTGGGAAGTGCTCAACCCCGAGGGTGAGCTTGAGCTGGTTCAACCCCACCACATCACCACCACGGCCCACCTGACGGTGGAAGGCGAGCTGGACGATATTTCTGGCTCTGGCCAGACCGAAGCCGCCCACGCCCTGTGCACGGGCATCCCCAAGTCCATGCAAAAACACATGGAAGTGGAAGGCGCTGGTCACTACGGCATTTTCAGCGGCCGCCGCTGGCGCGATGTGGTGTACCCCGCCGTGCGGAACTTCATTGCCAGCTACCACCCGCAAAAAGCATCGGCCACACCACACGTGCAGCCCTCCACCGAGCCTGTGGCTGTAGTGCAGACCAGTGCTGTGGCCCCTGAAGCGCAAGCCGTCAAAGTGGTTAAAGTGGTCAACGCAGTCAAAAAAGCCAGAGCGGCCAAAGCCACCACAGCCACCACCTCCACCACCGCCAAACAGCCCGCACCTGCCGAGGCAGCCGCCCCCCAGGCCAAGCGCACGCGCAGCACCGCCAGCAAGCCCAGCACCAGCGTGGGTGTGAGCCCAGCGCCAGTCAAAAAGACAGCTCCCCGCAAAACCAGCCGCAATAAAGTCTAAGAGCCTAAGGCGGCAAGCCCGCTTTCTTGCGCAAGCCCGGCCTGCCGGGCTTTTTTCTTGGCCAAAATACAGCTTGTGACTTCCATCCCCCTTTTGGTCGAGCGGCTGCACGCGGCCCTGCCCCAAACCCAGTGCACGCGCTGCGGCTACCCGGACTGCCGCGCCTACGCCCAGGCCGTGGCTGAGGGACAAGCCCAGATCAACCAATGCCCGCCTGGCGGCACCGAAGGCATAGAGCGCCTGGCGGCACTGACCGGCCGGCCCGTGCTGCCGCTCAACCCCGAACATGGCCAAGAAAGCGTGCGCCAGGTGGCGGTGATTGACGAGGCCTGGTGCATAGGTTGCACGCTGTGTCTGCCAGTGTGCCCGACCGACGCGATTTTGGGCGCCAACAAGCGCATGCACACCGTGGTGGAGCCGCACTGCACGGGCTGCGAGTTGTGCATTCCGGTGTGCCCGGTGGACTGCATCAGCCTGGAGCCGGTGACCCAGGCCACGGGCTGGCAAGCGTGGTCAGCGCAGCAGGCCCAAGACGCGCTGAAGCGCTACGGCACGCACCAGCTGCGCCTGCAGCAAGCCCCTGCCCGCCAAGCCCTGCGGCTGGAAGAAAAAGCCAGGGCCAAACTGGCCGACCTGCCAGCGCACACCCAGTTGACTGAGCCAGACGAGATTGAGAAAAAACGCGCGGTGATCGAGGCTGCCCTCGCCCGAGCCAAGGCCAGGCGGGCCATGGACAGCGGCGCTTAAATCGCCGTGCTGAACTGGCGGCTCAAGGGCCACCAGCCATGAATTTAAACCGGCTGCGCCTGGAGCGCCGCAAAGGCCTTGACCACCTCGGCTGGGGCCTGCACCAACTCCACCAGCACGCCCTCGCCCGAAATCGGGAACTCGTCGCTCGCCTTCGGGTGCAAAAAGCAAATGTCAAACCCGGCTGCGCCTTGGCGAATGCCGCCGGGTGCAAAGCGCACGCCCTGGGCGGTGAGCCACTGCACGGCCTGGGGCAAATCATCTATCCACAGGCCCACATGGTTGAGCGGGGTGGTGTGCACGGCCGGTCTTTTGTCGGGGTCCAGCGGCTGCATCAGGTCCACCTCGACCTTGAAGGCGCCCGCGCCCATGGCGCAAATGTCTTCGTCCACGTTTTCACGCTCGCTCACAAAATTACCCGTGACCTCCAGGCCCAGCATGTCCACCCACAGCGTGCGCAGCCGCGCTTTGCTGGGGCCACCAATGGCAATTTGCTGGATGCCCAGCACTTTGAACGGGCGGCTCATGGCTGCGCCTTGCTTCGCCGACCGGCCAGGTACTGCGCGCCTTGCTCACCCGCCGCCTCGCAGTGCAAGGTGCCCGCAGGCAGGCGAAACACATCGCCCGCGCCATAGCGGTGGCACTGGCCTTGCACCGTGATGATGAACTCGCCAGCGGTGATCAGCGCGCAGGCGTCAAAGTCATGGGCATGCTCGTCCATGCGGTAGCCCGCAGGCTGGCTCACGTTCACCGTGGTTTGGTAGCCCTCGGCTTGCAGCTGGGCTTGAAATGCGATGGCGTCCATAGGGAGCTCCTGAGGTTGATCAAACAAATTCAACAATGGGCTGGTCCACCGTCAGCGACTCGCCGCGGCTGGCCATGACCTTGCCGACCACGCCGTCGGCTTGGGCAAACAACACATTTTCCATTTTCATGGCTTCAATCACCGCCACGCGCTCGCCCGCTTGCACTTTTTGGCCAGGCTGCACCGCCACCTCCACCAGCAGGCCCGGCATGGGCGAGAGCACAAAGCGGCTCATGTCTGGCGGCGCTTTGTAAGGCATGAGTGCGTGCAGTTGCGCTGCGCGCGGGGACAGCACCATGGCGTCGAGTCGGGCTCCGTTGTGAACCAGGCGCATGGCCATGGGGTTTTTACCCACGCCGCGCTCGACCTGCGCCGCAAAGGGCTGGCCGTTGACCGTGCCGCGCATGCGCGCGCCGCCCAGGTGCCAGTTGGTGCAAATCTCGTAGGTCTTGCCTGCGGTCTCCACCGCGCTGGAACCCGAATCCGGCTGGAACTCGCGCACCACGGCCGCTTGCCGGGTGTTGTTGCCGGCCACGCCCAGCGCAACCACCACAAAGTCCTCGCTGACCGTGACGCCGTGTCCGGGCAATTGCCCGCTGATGCCGGCTGCGCGGCTGAGCAAACGGCGGTTGGCGTAAGCGGCCAAGGCAACCAGAAAGTCTGGGTCCTCATGGGGCACGTCTTCGGCCTTGAAGCCTTGGGCGTAGTTCTCTGCAATAAAGCCGGTGTTGAAGTCGCCCGCCACAAATTTGGGGTGCGCCAGCAATGCCGCCTGAAATGGAATGTTGCTGCTGATGCCGCGAATGACAAAGCTGTTGAGCGCCTCGCGCATCTTGGCAATGGCGTCCATCCGGTCTTTGCCATGAACAATCAGCTTGGCGATCATGGAGTCGTAGTGCATGGCAATCTCGCCGCCGTCTTGCACGCCGGTGTCCACGCGCACTCCGTGCAGGTGCTCAAGGTCGGCGGCAAACATGGTTTCCTTGGGCGGCTGAAAGCGCACCAGCCGGCCGGTGGACGGCAGAAAACCGCGAAACGGGTCTTCGGCGTTGATGCGGCATTCCATGGCCCAGCCCTCGCGCTTGACCTGGTCTTGCGTGAGCGGCAGCGGCTCGCCCGCGGCCACGCGGATCATCAGCTCGACCAAGTCCAGCCCGGTGATGCACTCGGTCACCGGGTGCTCGACCTGCAAGCGGGTGTTCATTTCCAAGAAGTAAAAGCTTTGGTCTTTGCCGACCACAAACTCCACCGTGCCGGCGCTTTGGTAGTTCACGGCCTTGGCCAGGGCCACGGCTTGCTCGCCCATGGCTTGGCGGGTGGCCTCGCTGATGAAGGGTGAGGGCGCTTCTTCAATCACTTTTTGGTGGCGCCGCTGGATGGAGCATTCGCGCTCGTTGAGGTAGAGCACATTGCCCTGGCTGTCACCGATCAGCTGGATCTCAATGTGGCGGGGCTCTTCCACAAACTTTTCCACGAACACGCGGTCGTCGCCAAAGCTGTTGCGCGCTTCGTTGCGGCAGCTGGTGAAGCCTTCAAAGGCTTCTTTGTCGTTGAAGGCCACGCGCAAGCCCTTGCCACCGCCGCCCGCGCTGGCCTTGATCATGACGGGGTAACCAATGCCTTGGGCGATCTCGACGGCGCGCTCGGCGGTTTCAATCGCGTCGTTGACGCCGGGGATGCAGTTCACACCTGCGGCACCCGCGAGTTTTTTGGACTCGATCTTGTCGCCCATGGCGGCAATCGAGTAATGCTTGGGACCGATGAAGACGATGCCTTCGTCCTCGACCTGCTTGGCAAAGCCCGCGTTCTCGCTCAAAAAGCCGTAGCCCGGGTGCACCGCTTGCGCGCCGGTTTGCTTGCAGGCGGCAATGATTTTATCGGCCAGCAAATAACTCTCGCGGCTGGGCGCCGGGCCAATGTTGACGGCCTCGTCCGCCAGCTCCACATGGCGCGCTTGCTTGTCGGCATCGGAGTAAACCGCCACGGTCTGTATGCCCATTTTTCGGGCGGTAAGGATGACCCGGCAGGCGATTTCTCCGCGGTTGGCGATCAGGATCTTTTTAAACATTTTGGTTCTCCGCAGAGAAATCGCCTGCGCATGCTTCGCATGCCATGCAATTTGTTGAAACGTCCGCTGCGCATCCCTTTTCTCCGCGGTTGGCGATCAGGATCTTTTTAAACATTTTGGTTCTCCGCAGAGAAATCGCCTGCGCATGCTTCGCATGCCATGCAATTTGTTGAAACGTCCGCTGCGCATCCCTTTTC
>CAMCUN010000045.1 GCA_945878995.1 Polaromonas sp. YR568
GGGCCAACGCTGCCCTGCTTCAGGAGCTCCTGGAAAGGAAGCTTTTGACCTTTGGCAAGGTGGGCGGGAGCGGGAGCGGGAGCGGGAGCGGCAGTGGAGGCGGGGGCGGGAGCGGGAGCGGGAGCGGGAGCGGGAGCGGGAGCAGGCGCAGGCACAAAAGGCGGCAGCGGCTTGAGCACTATCGCAGGCGGAGGCTCAAGCGCAGGCTGAGGGGCCGCGGCAGGAGGAATGGGGCGGGGCTGCTTGAGCGGCGGGGGGGTGCTGCAAGCGGCCAACAGGGCCAGCAGGGTGGTCAGACAGGTCCACTGGAGAAGACGGTGGCCGCCAGGGGCCTGCCCACCCAGGTCGGGCTCAGGATGCAGTGGCAATGTCAAAGAGCGTCTCCTTGGTCAGCTATGCTTTTCAATCTTTGGTCGCCCTCACACCAGCACACTGCCAGGCGATCACAAGCCCTTAATTGTCACTGCTTTGCAATCAAAAAACAGGTAAGGGGGGAACCCTTTTTAAACAAAGCTGATTTCTCCTCACACACGCAACCCTGATGCCTACACCGCCGACCGACCTGTCTGATTTGTCTGAGCTGTCTGAACGCTTGCAGCAGCAGCTGGCCCACGCACCCGCCATCTTGGTGACGGTGGCCCACACGCAAGGCTCGGTGCCGCGCGAGTTGGGCACCTGGATGGCTGTGTTCGCAGACCGCGTGGTCGGCACCATAGGCGGAGGTCATCTGGAGCACCAGGCCATGGCCCAGGCGCGCCGGCTGCTGCTTGACCCCCTGCTGCCCGCCAGCCCGCAGCGCTGGGCGCTGGGGCCGTCTTTGGGCCAGTGCTGCGGCGGCGTGGTGATGCTGGACTTTGAGCGGTTGCACGCGCCAGACAGCGCCCGCCTGAAAGAGCGCCTTCAAGCCCCGCTGGCGCCGGTGGCACTGTTTGGCGGCGGCCATGTGGGCCACGCCCTGGCCCGCTTGCTGCTCACCCTGCCCTATGCGCTGACCTGGATAGACAGCCGAGACGGCGTGTTCCCCACCGGCCTGCCAGCGCGGGTGCATTGCGAGCATGCCGAACCGGTGCAAGACGCGGTGCCAGACTTGGCCCCTGGCTCTGAGGTGCTGGTCATGAGTTTCAGCCACGCCGAAGACCTGGACATCGTGGCCGCCTGCCTCAAGCGCCAACGCGCCCAGGGTGATTTGGCCTTTGTGGGCCTGATTGGCAGCCAAACCAAATGGGCCAGCTTCAGCCACCGCCTGCAAAAGATGGGCTTCAGCCCCGAGGAGCTGGCCCAGGTGAGCTGCCCCATTGGCCTGCCGGGCCTGGTGGGCAAAGAGCCCGAGGTCATCGCGGTGGCCGTGGCCGCGCAGTTGCTGATGCGCCGCACCCTCATGTAATTCAGAGGAAAAATAAGCCTTGCGTGTATTCTTTGGGGCTAATTTCAACCCTCTCCCAAGGAACACACCATGTCCGACTCATGGAAATTTGAGACCCGCAGCGTTCACGCCGGCTACAGCCCCGACCCCACCACCAAGGCCGTGGTGCCCCCCATTTACCAAACCGTGGCCTACGCCTTTGACAGCGCGCAGCACGGCGCCGACCTCTTTGACCTGAAGGTGCCAGGCAACATTTACACCCGCATCATGAACCCGACGCAGTCGGTGTTGGAGGCCCGGGTGGCCGCGCTCGAAGGCGGCATAGGCGCGCTGGCCGTGGCCTCGGGCCAGGCCGCCATCACCTACGCCATCCAGACCATTGCCGAGGCCGGTGACAACATCATCTCGGCCACTGCTCTGTATGGCGGCACCTACAACCTGTTTGCCCACACGCTGCCGCAGTACGGCATTCAAACCCGCTTTGCCAACTCGGACGACCCAGCCAGCTTTGAGCCGCTGATCGACGAGCGGACCAAAGCCATTTACTGCGAGTCTTTGGGCAACCCGCGCGGCAACGTGACCGACATCGCCGCCCTGGCCGCCATTGCCCACCGCCACGGCGTGCCGCTGATCGTGGACAACACCGTGCCCAGCCCTTACCTGTGCCGGCCCATAGAGCACGGCGCCGACATCGTGGTGCAGTCGCTCACCAAGTACCTGGGTGGCCACGGCAACAGCATAGGCGGGGCCATCATTGACTCTGGCAAGTTCCCTTGGAGCGAGCACAAGGCGCGCTTCAAGCGCCTGAACGAGCCCGACGTGAGCTACCACGGTGTGGTGTACACCGAGGCCCTGGGCGCGGCCGCCTACATAGGCCGAGCCCGCGTGGTGCCGCTGCGCAACATGGGTGCGGCCATCTCACCCTTCAACTCCTTTTTGATCTTGCAAGGCATCGAAACCCTGCCCCTGCGCATGGACCGCATTTGCGACAACACCCTGGCCGTGGCCCGCTTTCTGCAAGCACACCCCAAGGTCAAGTGGGTCAACTATGCGGGCCTGCCCGAGCACCGCGACCACGGCCTGGTGCAAAAGCTCATGGGCGGGCGCGCCTCTGGCCTCTTGACCTTTGGCGTGCAAGGTGGGCGCACAGGCGGCGAGCGCTTTTTGGACGCGCTGCAGCTGTTCACCCGCCTGGTGAACATTGGCGACGTGCGCTCCCTGGCCACCCACCCCGCCTCCACCACGCACCGCCAACTCTCGGCCGAGGAGCTGGCCCAGTCAGGCGTGACCGAAGACACGGTGCGCCTGTGCGTAGGCATTGAGCACATTGACGATTTGACCGCCGACTTGGTGCAGGCCTTGGCTGCCGCCTGAGCCTCAAGCCCCCGCCCCACGGGCCGAGCACCAGGCGGCTGTGGGGCAGGCCCTGACCTTCTGGCTACACTGTAGCCCGACCGCAGCGGCGCCAGGCCACCCCCAGTGGCCCCAGAGTCGCGGTCCCTTGTTGCACACAGCGCCCGCAGTGGTGTGCGATCCGCTCCAAGCCACGCCCAGGTGTGGCTTGCAGCCGTTTTCAGGGACTCGCCTCATGGACGCTTATTTGCTCGACTGGGCCAACCTGCTGCTGCGCTGGGTGCATGTCATCACCGCCATCGCCTGGGTCGGCTCCTCTTTTTACTTCGTCTTCCTGGACTCCTCACTCACCCCGCCGGTGGACGAGGACCTCAAAAAGCAAGGCGTCAGCGGCGAGTTGTGGGCCGTGCACGGCGGCGGCTTTTATCACCCGGTCAAATTCGCGGTCAAGCCGCCCCAGTTGCCCAGCCACCTGCACTGGTTTTACTGGGAGAGCTACAGCACCTGGCTGTCGGGCATTGCGCTGTTTTCCATCTCTTACCTGTGGCAGGCCGGCACCTACCTGATTGACAAGTCCAAAATGGACTGGGCGCCCTCCACCGCCGTGATGGCGGCACTAGCCTTTTTGGTGGTGTTTTGGCTGGCCTACGACCTGATTTGCCGCACCCTGGGGCAAAAGAAAAACGGCGAAGCCCTGGTGGGCCTGAGCGTGCTGGTGCTGGTGTGCGTGGCCTCCTGGCTGGCGTGCCACTGGTTTGCCGGCCGCGCGGCCTTTTTGCTGGTGGGCGGCATGATCGCCACCGCCATGAGCGCGAATGTGTTTTTCTGGATCATCCCAGGCCAGCGCACCGTGGTGGCGGCCATCAAGGCCGGCCAGCCGGTGGACCCCATCCACGGCTTTCGCGGCAAGCAGCGCAGTGTGCACAACACCTACTTCACGCTGCCCGTGCTGTTTGCCATGCTGAGCAACCACTACAGCTTCACCTGGAGCCACCCGCAGAACTGGCTGGTGCTCATCCTCATGATGTTCGCCGGTGCCGCCATTCGCCAGTTTTTTGTGCTGCGCCACGGCTACAAACTCGGGCGCAACAAACACCCCCTGCCTTACGCGCTGGTGGGCGTGGCGGTGATCCTGGGCGTGATCGTCTGGATGAAGCCCGCGCCCCAGCCGGCTTCGACCCAGACCGCCAACACGGAAAATGCCACCCCCGTGAGCTTTGCGCAGATCCAGCCCGTGCTCGCGCAGCGCTGCGCCCAGTGCCATGGCGAGCAGGTGCAAATGAAAAATGTGCGCATCGACAGCCCCGAGGCCGTGGGCCGCCACGCCCAGGCCATTTACCAACAGGTGGTGGTCAGCCGCCTCATGCCCATGAACAACTCAACCGGCCTGACCGAGGACGAGCGGGCCCTGATTGGGCGGTGGTTTGTGCAGGGCGCAGCAGTGAAATAAAAGCCTATCTGACAGGAGCACCAAAATGCCCCTATATATTTACAAAATTTAAATATGTAGTTCTTAATTTTTCTTTTTCCGCCTGAAATTTGATTTTCTTCCGCCTATATTTGCCCTTTTATCATTATTGGACAAAACATGGCCCCCCTGAATCGATCTGGAAAGTGCGCATCTGCCTTATTTATTTTGAGTCTGTTAACCCTGGCCGGATGCGGCGGCAGCAGCAGCAGCGACCCCAAGCCCACCTTGCTGTCAGGAGCCGTGATCGATGGCTACATTGAAGGCGCCAAAGTCTGTCTAGACCGCAACAGCAATGGTGTTTGCGATGCAGGCGAGCCCTCTGGCACCACCAACAACCTAGGCAAGTACGAGCTTGACATCGGAAATTTGGCCACCGCAGGCCTGATGTTGATTGCAGAAATTCCAGATAACGCCAAAGATGCGGACGATGGTGGCAAAACATTGGCCGAGGCTGGCAAGAAGGCCTACACCTTGTCTGGCCTGGCCGAGGCGCCTGCAGTCATCACGCCCTTGACCACCTTGATGACCGATGAGGTCATGACCAATAAGCTCAGCCTGGCCCAGGCCAAGGCCAAGGTGCTCATGCAAATGGGCTTGCCAGACAACACCAATCCGCAGGAGGACCACGTCGCCAAAAACAACTTGCAAGTCCAAGAGGCGGCCAAGCTGGTGGCTTTGCAGTTGCAACAACTTCAATCGAATGTGGCCAGCGGCGCCACCGCCAGCCAGCGCTGGACGCAAGTGCAAGAGGCGCGCCGAACGACTCAAGCCCAGGCTGGAACAGTCAGCAAAACCGCCAGTTCTGCACTCAACATGCCCTCCTCCCTTGCAACCGTGGCCAATGGCAGCTTGTTTTCGTACCGCATGACCAGCGCCAAGGGCTTGCCCATCAAAGCCTCAGCCATGTTATTCACACCCAAAGAAGCCGCCCCAGCTGGCGGCTGGCCGCTGGTGGTGTTTGGGCACGGCACGGTGGGCGTGGGCCAGCAATGCGCACCAAGCGTGACCATGAACAGAACCGGCGTTTGGGACTATGCGGACCTGGTTGCTAGTTTGATTGCCAGCAAAATAGCCGTGGTCGCCCCCGATTACGAAGGCCTGGGCAGTGCAGACATGGAGGTGGCACCCGGCCACCCTTACTTGGACCTGCGCAGCGCCGGTCACTCCATGGTGCTGGCGGCCGTGGCTGCCAAAAAGTCGCAAGGCAGCAAGTTGTCAGGGGCCTGGGCGGCGCTGGGACATTCGCAAGGCGGTCATGCCGCACTGGCAGCGGCTCAGTATGCGGATTTGGCTCGTTCGCTGGATGCCTCTTTGGCCTACAAGGGCGCCGTGGCGGTGGCACCTGCGTCCAACCTTCTAGCGTCCCTGAACGCTTTTGCCAGTGTGGTCAGCGGCGCCACCACACCAGACAAATATGAGGCCGGTTATGGTGCGGTTGCGAACACCAGTTTTTACGCCGCTTATGTGTTGAAGGGAACAGAGAGCACATTTGAGCCCGTTGCAGCTGCAAGTTTGCTTCGCAGCAACATGCAAGAAATTTACAAATTTGTGGCCGACGAATGTTTAAAGCCATTCTCAGATCGCATCAGCAAAGACGTTGGTCGATTCACTTTACCGAGCACCAAACCCAGTGATTACCCAGGCGTGAACTACCCAGCCATCAACTCCGCCTTCTTCATCCGCCGGTCGTTGGCCACCGAGCCTGGACTGGTCAAACTGCCAGGCAAAACCTTGATTCTTCAAGGCGCAGCAGACACCACTGTGCTGCCCGATATCACCCGCCTGCTCAAAAACACCATGTTGAGCAAGGGCAGCGACGTCACGCTCAGCGAATTCACGGGTGACAGCGCAACCCACTCAGGGGTGCTGAAATTGCCTGAAGCCCAAATCGCAATGAAGAATTTCTTGACCGGACTATTTTTGCCAGCTGTCGCCAGTGCAGCGCCTTAAGCCCAAGCTCAAGGCTGAACCTGGAGCGACAAGATCAAGGCGACCTTGTCCCGCACGTCCTGACTTGACGCTCCAAAAAGAGGCTGGGTCAACCCACCCTTGAAAAGCGCCTCCATGAGCACCTCCTTTGGCACCCAGGAGACCCCGCAGCGCCGCCGACCCATTGCCTGGTACGCACCGGCAGTGCTGTGGCAGGCAGGCAGGGAGTGGCTGCAGTCGGCCAGCTTCCAGCGCAATTTAGACCGGCGAGAAACCCTGCCCGCCGATCTGCAGCCGCTGGATTTTTCGGCCCGAACGGCCAGCCAGGCGCAGCCTTTTGGGCTGGACTTCATGTCCGACACGGGGGACGGCGGCAATGCCACCTTCAGCGTGGCCCAGGCCCTGCTCAAGCGCGAGTTGACGCTGCCCGACACCACCAGCGGCGAGGTGCTCAGCCTGCCCGAAGGCGATTTGCTGGTCTTGGGCGGCGACTTGGCCTACCCCAGCGCCAGCCCCGAGGCTTACCAGTACCGCTTGATTGAGCCCTTGGCGCTGGCGCGCGACCCCCACAGCCGCTTTGTGCCTGTGGGCCAGGGCGGCCCGGGTTCACCGCGCAAGTTCATGGCCGCCATTCCCCAAAACCACGACTGGTTTGACTCGGCCTCCACTTTTTGCCGCTACTTTGTCAATTACGACAAAGGCGCGGTCAACGGCGCACGCACCCCCCAGCGGCAAACCTGGTTTGCGGCGCGCCTGCCCCACCGATTTTGGCTGTTGGGCCTGGACTTTGCCTTGGTGGGCGACCTAGACCGGCAGCAGCTGGAAGCTTTTACAGACCTGCTCCAGCCCGGCCAGCGCGCAGGCATACAGCCGGGCGACGATGTGCTCTTGCTCTACCCCGAGCCCGTGTGGACCCGGCCGCTGGGCGACGGCGCCGCCCCCGGCTACCCCAAGCGCTACCAACGGCTGGAGGCGGCCATTGAAGCGCGGGGCGCCCGCATTCGCCTGCGCTTGGCCGGCGATTTGCACCACTACGCACGCGAGACCTTGGCGCTGGACCCCGCAACCGGCTGCGACACCCACTTGGTGACTTGCGGCGTGGGCGGCGCTTTCACCGACCCCACCCACTGCGCCAATGTGCAAGCGTCCAAGGTGATCAGCCGCGCTCCAGAGCCCCACGCCGCCAGCTCTGACTTGCAAGCCCGCGTCAGGGTGGGTCGGGTGACTCACGCCCAGCCCAGCGCCCAGCTGTTTGAAAAGCAAGCCATCTGGCCCGCCCCGGCCCTGAGCCGCCGCCTGAGCTGGACCGCAATGTGGGCCTTGTTCAAGGTGCACTGGAGCCGCAAGCCAGCCCAACTCGGCCCGGGCCAAGCTTTGCAAGAGCTGTGGCACTCCAATGTCGGCTTTGTCCTGTGCCTGGGCCTGGTGTATGGCCTGATTGCCTATGTGAATTCAGGGCCTTTTCAGGCCAGCTTGACCCATGGCGGGCTGCACACCATGGCCAGCCTGGGCTATGGCTCAGCCGCTGTGCTGTGGCTGCAAGCCGTGGTCTTGAACCCCTTGTCGGCCTTGACCCACCTGGCCCTGTTGGCCGCTTGCCTGCGCGTGGCCTGGGAAGGCCCGGCAAACAGCGCCTGGCGGCTGGCCAGCGGCCTGCTCCATGGCCTGGCCCACGGCCACCTGGTTTTTGCGCTGTACTGGTGGGTGAACGGGAGCATGGCGCTGGCCGGGCTGGAGCCTGCCGCTGCGCTGGTCACCTGGGCCAGCGTGGCCGTGTTGGGTGCGGTGGCCGGAGGCCTGCTTTTTGGCGCTTACCTGGCGCTGATGTGCGGCGCCTTTGGCCAGCTCCCCAACAACGCTTTTGGCGCCTTGGCCATCGGCAACTACAAAGGCTTTTTACGCTGCCGCCTGACTGAAAAGGGCTTGGAAGTGATGGTGGTGGGCCTGGACAAAGTGCCAGAACGGGACAGCTTTGACCCTGAGCTGCCCGCGGGTTGGCGGGTGGTGGATCGCTTTCACATTCGCAAATAAGTCAGGCGTGCAATAGCGCAATAAAAGCAAAGGGCTTGCTTGAAAGTGACACATCAAACTGAGTTGCCCATTAAATCCTGAACCACGTTGATCAAACTTAAAACCGAGGTTTGTGAAATAGTCCAAACGGTGGTGAGGTTACGAGGTCCATGCCTTGCATGAAAGTTTGAATGGCCAGCGCCGCTTCTCGCACATCCTACAAAAGTGAGCGCGGGTCACGCCGCATAAATGGCCTGACGGTGCTGATTGATACTGGCCAACACAAAGGGGTTGCGCACGGCACCGGGCTCGACCAAATCAACACTTCTGCCCAACAGTGACTCAAGTTCTGACTTGAACCCAAAAAAACGCTTCAAATCTGCGGGCGCATCAGCTGAGAACTCCACCAAAAAGTCAGCGTCACTGTGCATGGCATCAAAGTCGACGGTACGGGCTGCTGAGCCAAACAGCTCAAGGCGGCGGATTTTGTATCGCCTGCAAATGTCCGAAATCTCAGCGCGGTATTGGGTGATGGCCGGATGCATGATAAGAGTTTAGCGAGCTTGATCCCGGGGCAACTAAAAAACCGGCTCACAACTTCGACTGACACTTATCAAGCGCCACAGCACCTGCCCCTAATTCGCCAATTCCACCGCCAAGCGGTTGTGCCTCTCCACCAGCGGCCCCAGCTCCACCGTGGTGAGCAGGCCGTCGCGCACCACCTGCCGGCCATGCACGATGGTGTGGCGGGCGGGGGCGCTGGCGCACAGCAGCAAGCTGCCCACGGCGTCGTGCACCGCACCACCCGCCATGGCCAGCGTGTCCACATCAAACAGCGCCATGTCTGCGCAGAAACCGGGCGTGATTTGGCCAATGTCGTGGGCGCGGCCCAGCACCTGCGCACCGCCGCGTGTGGCCAGGTGCAGCGCGTCTCTAGCCGTCATCTCCAAAGGCGCGGTGTCGCAGCCGTACACCGTACGGCCATTCACCACTTGCGGCGCTTCGAGCGACTTGCGCAGGCGCGCCAGCAGCAGCGCCTGGCGGGCCTCATTGACCATGTGGGCCGCGTCGTTGCTGGCGCTGCCGTCCACGCCCAGGCCCACGGGCACGCCGGCATCGCGCATGCGGCGCACGGGCGCAATGCCGCTGGCCAGCCGCATGTTGCTGCAGGGGCAGTGGGCCACGCCGGTGCGGGTGGCGGCAAACAGGCTGATGCCTTCGTCGTCGAGCTTGACGCAGTGCGCGTGCCACACGTCATCACCCACCCAGCCCAGGTCTTGGGCGTACTGGGCGGGCGTGCGATTGAATTTTTCAAGGCTGTAGGCCACGTCGTGGTCGTTCTCGGCCAGGTGGGTGTGCAGGCGAGTGCCGCAGCTGCGCGCCAACTCGGCCGAGAGCTTCATGAGGTCTTGGCTGACGCTGAAGGGCGAGCACGGGGCCACCGCCACCTGGGTCATGGCGCCGTGGGCGCGGTCATGAAAAGCCTCGATCAGGCGCTGCGTGTCTTTCAGGATGGCAGCTTCTTTTTCCACCACGGCATCGGGCGGCAGCCCGCCTTGGCTTTGCCCCACGCTCATGCTGCCGCGCGTGGCCACAAAACGCATGCCTATGGCGCGTGCCGCTTGAATGCTGTCGTCCAGCCGAACGCCATTGGGATAAATGTAGAGGTGGTCGCTGCTGGTGGTGCAGCCCGAGAGCAGCAATTCGGCCATGGCCACCTGGGTGCTGACGCGAACCATCTCGGGCGTCAAGCCCGCCCAAATCGGGTAGAGCCCGCGCAGCCAACCAAAAAGCTCGGCGTTTTGCACCGCAGGAATGGCCCGCGTGAGCGACTGGTACATGTGGTGGTGCGTGTTGACCAGGCCGGGCACCACCAGCAGGCGGCGGGCGTCCAGCACCTCGTCGGCCTGTTGCAAGGCTGGCGGCAGCTGGGCGTGCGGGCCCGCCCATTCAATGAGGTGGTCGCGGATGTAGACCGAAGCGTCTCGCAGCTCCTCGCCCGCATCGTTCAAGGTGGCCAGGGTGTGGGCTTGGCGGATCAGCAAGGTGCTCATGGGATGGGAATGTACAAGGCGTTCATTGGAATCCCGTTGATTGGGGTGAGAGACGATTTTCAATGCTGATGACGGCCTGCGCTGGCTCTTACGGTAGAGCGAGGGGCGTGCCATTGATGAGGCGATACGAAAAGAAATTGCCAGAGCGGCTCAATGCGGGCTTGGGGTGCGTCCGGCCGCCGATTTCTGTGTACCCACAGTATGAGGCGGCCGGGCGTACCCCAAGCCCGCGGCCCCGACATCGGAACACACAGGCTGGCTTCAGGACTGCAGCGCCCGCCACACGTTTTCTGCCGTGGCCGGTGCCACCAAATTCACCAGCGCCCCCGCCGGTTTGGTGCTGGCCACGGCGTCGCGCAGGGCCTCAAACACGCTGATGGCCAGCATAAAAGGCGGCTCGCCCACGGCTTTGCTGCCGAACACGTTGTCCTCGCGGTTGGGCTCTGGCCAAAAGTCGATCTTGAAATGCGCGGGCACGTCGCCGGTGGCCGGGATTTTGTAAGTGCTGGGGGCGTGGGTGCTCAGGTGGCCTTGGGCGTTCCAGACCAGCTGCTCGGTGGTGAGCCAGCCCATGCCTTGGACAAAGCCGCCCTCGATTTGGCCCACGTCGATGGCCGGGTTGATGCTGTGGCCCACATCGTGCAGGATGTCGACCTTGAGCACCCGGCTCTCGCCGGTGAGGGTGTCAATGGCCACCTCGGTGCAGGCCGCACCGTAGGCAAAGTAGTAAAAGGGCCGGCCGGTGAGCGTGGTCTTGTCGTAGTGGATTTTGGGCGTGCGGTAAAAGCCATCGCTCCACAGCTGAATGCGGTTGGCGTAAGCCTGGCGCACCACCTCGTTGAAGCTGTGGCTGCGCTGGGGCGTGTGCACCTGCCCGCCTGCAAAGCGCACGGCGCCGGCGCCGCAGCCGTCCAGGCCGGCCACAAACTGCGCCAGGCTGCTGCGCACTTGCGCGGCAGCGTATTGCGCAGCGCGGGCGTTCAAGTCGGTGCCGGCCGAGGCGGCGGTGGCCGAGGCGTTGGGCACTTTGGAGGTGTCGCTGGCGCTGACCCGCACTTGGTGCATGGGCACGCCCAATTCGTCGGCCACGATTTGCGCCACCTTGGTGTGCAGGCCCTGGCCCATTTCGGTGCCACCGTGGTTCACCAGCACGCTGCCATCGGTGTACACATGCACCAGGGCACCCGCCTGATTGAACAAGGTGGCCGTGAACGAAATACCAAACTTGACCGGCGTGAGCGCCATGCCGCGTTTGATGACAGCACTGCTCTCGTTCCAGCGCTGCAGCTGCGCCCGCCGCTGGGCGTAGTCGCTGGTCTGGGCCAGCCGCTCGAGCAGCGGCTGCAAGATGTTGTCTTCCACCGTCATTTGGTAGTGGGTGACGTTGCGCTCGCCAATGCCGTAGAGGTTGCGCTGCCTCACGGCCAGCGGGTCCAGGCCCAAGTGGCGGGCAATGTCGCCCATGATTTTTTCAATCACGATCATGCCTTGCGGCCCGCCAAAACCTCTGAACGCCGTGTGGCTTTGCATATGGGTTTTACAGCGGAAGGAGCTGATCTCCACGTCCGAGAGAAAGTAGCCGTTGTCCACATGAAAAATCGCCCGGTCGGCCACAGGCCCGCTCAGGTCCGCCGAGAAACCGCAATTGGCCGCCATCTGGAGCTTGAGGCCGGTGAGCAGGCCCGTGCCGTCAAAGCCCACGGTGTAGGCGTATTCAAAGGGGTGGCGCTTGCCGGTGACCAAAAAATCGTCGTCGCGGTCCATGCGCAGCTTGACCGGCCGGCCCAGCTTGCGCGCGGCCAGCACCGCCCACACCGCCATGTGGCCGCATTGCGTTTCTTTGCCGCCAAAGCCGCCGCCCATGCGCCTGCATTCGACGGTGATGTTGTGGTTGTCGGTGCCCAGCGCGTGCGAGATCCAATGCTGCACCTCGCCCGGGTGCTGGCTGCTGGAGTACACCAGCCACTGGCCCTGCTCTTTGGGCAGGGCATAAGCAATTTGCCCTTCCAGGTAAAAGTGCTCCTGGCCGCCGACTTCCAACGAGCCGCTGAGCGTGTGAGGGGCGCGGGCCAGCGCCGCCTCGGGCTCGCCCCGGCGCACGGTGACGGGGGGCAGCACATAGTGCTGCGCAGCCAGCGCGTCTTGGACCGTGAGCACGGCGGGCAGCGGCGCGATGTCCAGCTTGACCTGGCGTGCCGCCCGCCGCGCTTGCATCACCGAGTCGGCCACCACCAGGCCCACGACTTGGCCCACATGCTGGACCACATCGTCGGCAAAAATGGGCTCGTCATGGCCGAAGGCGGCAAACAGCTTGTCGCCCGGAATGTCTGCGGCCAGCACCACGCCGCGCACGCCGGGCAGGGCCAAAGCGGCGCTGGCGTCCACGCCCTTCAAGCGCCCATGCGCGACCGTGGACAAAATGGGCGCGGCATACAGCGTGCCCTTGAGCTCGGGGATGTCGTCCACATAAGGGGCGCTGCCGCAGACCTGGGCGCGGGCGCTTTCGTGCATGAGCGACTGACCGGCGGCCGGGCTGTGGGCTTTCAAAGGCTTGAAGTCGGGCGCGTTCATGCCAATTCCCCCAGAGATTCGAGGTTGATGTCGCTGGCGCCCTGGGTCTGCAGCCACAAGCGCTGCAGCAGCTGGCCCAGCACATGCACGCGGTAGGCGGCCGAGGCGCGCATGTCGGAGATGGGCTCAAACTCTTGCTTGAGCGCTGCGGCCCCCAAGGCCACGGTGGCAGGCGTCCAGGGCTGGCCCAGCAGCGCCGGCTCGGTCTGCCGCGCCCGCACGGGCGTGGCGGCCACACCGCCGCAGCCTATGGACACCTGCGCCACTTTGCCGCCGTGCAAACGAAGTTCTATGGCCAGGCACACGGCTGAAATGTCGTCGTCGTAGCGTTTGGAGATTTTGTAGACACGCAGCCAATGGCCAGCCGCCGTCTGCGGCGGGGCTTGGGGCACATCAATGAAGGCCAGCACCTCGTCACTGGCCAGCTTGTTTTGCCGGTAGCCGGTGTAAAAATCTTCCACCGCCATCTCGCGCTCGCCGCGCACGCTGGCCAGCACCAGGCGGGCGCGCAACGCGATCAGCAGCGGCATGCTGTCGCCAATCGGCGAGCCGTTGGCCACGTTGCCGCCCAGGGTGCCCGAGTTGCGCACGGGCAAGCCGGCAAAGCGGGCGGCAAACACGGCCAGCTCGGGTCGGCCCTGCACCAGCGCGGCAAACGCGTCTTCCAGCGTGGCGGCCGCGCCTATGCGCAGCACACGGCCCAGGGGCTTGATGCGGCGCAGCTCGCTGACGCGGCTGAGGTCCAGCACCTGTGCAAAGTTTTTGTGCAGCTTGTTGACCCACAGGCCCACGTCGGTGCAACCGGCCACCAGCTGCGCCTGCGGGTGGGCGGCGCGCAGGCGCAGCAAGGTGTCTATGTTGGTGGGCTGCAGGTAGGCGCCCTGGGGCGCAGGGGACTCGCTTTGAATGCGCGCCAAGCCCGCCAGCACGGCCGCCTGGTCCACCCGCACCTGCGGCAGCTCGGCCATGCGCTGGGCCGCCTCCAAAATGGGGCGGTAGCCCGTGCAGCGGCACAAATTGCCCGACAACTCGCGCTGCGCCAGCTCCCGCGTGATGGGCTGGCCCGCCAGCACATGGCGCTGGTACATGGCAAACATGCTCATGACAAAGCCCGGCGTGCAAAAGCCGCACTGCGTGGCGTGGGCTTGCACCAAAGCCTCTTGCACCGGGTGCAGTGCGCCTGGGGAGCCATCTTGGTTCATGCCTTGGGCCAGGTCTTCCACGGTCCACAGCGCCAGCCCGTCTACCGAGTGCGCCAGGCGAATGCAGCTGTTGACGGCGCGCCAGTGCAGGTGTTGACCATTGGGACCAGCCGGCTCGGCCAGCACCACGGTGCAGGCGCCGCAGTCGCCCTCGCCGCAGCCCTCCTTGGTGCCAGTGCAGCCCAGGTCCTCGCGCAGCACCTCCAGCAGCGTGCGGGTGGGTGGTACATTGCACAGCGTTGTGGTCTGCCCGCGCCTGAAAAAACGAATGGTTCTGCTTGAATCGATTGTCATGCGCGTCAGGGTATCCAAAGACCCTGCATCCTCCATACAAAACATCGTATCAAGCGTATGCGTCAGCGGGTATGAAAGACCAGGGCCTTTTGGACAAGATAGACCTCCATCTCATTCGGGTCTTGAACACCGTGCTCACAGAACGCAGCGTTTCCAAAGCGGCTTTTCGCCTGGGCATGCACCAGCCTGCCGTCAGCGCTGCGCTGCGCCGCCTGCGCGAGTTGGCGGGTGACCCTTTGCTGGTGCGCTCGGGCTCGGGCATGGTGCCCACCGACGCCGGGCTGCGCATGATTGCACCGTCGGCCCATATTTTGCGGGACGCCGAAATGCTTTTTTCAAGCGCCCGCAGCTTTGATGCAGCCACCAGCACAGAGCGCTTTCGCCTGACCGCCAGCGACTACCTGGACCCGCTGTTTTTGCCCATGCTGGTCTCGCAAATCAAAATGCAAGCGCCGCACACGCGCATAGACCTGCGCAGCCTGTCTAACGAGGCCAACTACCTGACCGAGCTGAGCGAAGGCCGCACCGACATCGTGATTGGCAATTGGGCCAGCCCCCCGGACGAGCTGCACATGGGCCGGCTGTTTGACGACGAGGTGGTCTGCCTGGTCTCCAAAGACCACCCCGCCAACCGCCGCGGCTGGACGCTGGACGATTGGCTGGGTGCCGAGCACATTGCGCCCACCCCCACGCACCCAGGCGCCAAAGGCTTTATTGACGAACACTTGGCCAGCCTGGGGCTGGGCCGCCAAGTGGTGGTGCGCTGCCCCTATTTCGGGCTGATCCCGGCCATGGTGGCCTCCAGCTTGCTGGTGCTCACCACCGGCCGGCAGTACTGCGAACGATTTACCGCGCAGCTGCCGGTGAACATCTTGCCTTGTCCCTTGAGCTTTCCCCGCATGATGTACTACCAACTCTGGCATGAACGCACGCACGCCTCGGCCTCTGGCCGCTGGCTGCGCGAGCGCATCAAGGGCGTGGCCCAGTCGCTCGGGCCAGACACCCAGACCGCGCCATGAGCTCACCCTCCCAAGCATCTCGCTTGCAGCTCGCAGGCATCACCAAGCGCTACCCGTCTGTGGTGGCCAACCAGAACGTTGACCTGCGGGTCGAGCCCGGCCAGGCCCATGCCGTGCTGGGGGAAAACGGTGCGGGCAAGTCCACGCTGATGAAAATCATTTACGGCGCGGTCAAGCCCGATGAGGGCCACATCGAGTTCAACGGCAAGCCGGTGCACATTCGCAACCCGCAACAAGCGCGGGCCTTGGGCATCAGCATGGTGTTTCAGCATTTCAGCCTGTTTGACACCTTGAGCGTGGCTGAAAACGTGTGGCTGGGCCTGGACAAGTCCCTGAGCCTGGCCGAGGTCACCCGCCGCATTGAGGCCAAGGCCAGCGAGTACGGCCTGGACATTGCGCCCGACAGGCCCGTGCACACCCTGAGCGTGGGCGAGATGCAGCGCGTGGAAATCTTGCGCGCCCTGCTGACCCACCCACAGCTCTTGATTTTGGACGAGCCCACCTCGGTGCTCACGCCGCAGGCCGTGGACAAGCTCTTTATGGTGCTGAACAAGCTGGTCAGCCAAGGCTGCAGCCTGCTCTACATCAGCCACAAATTGCACGAAATCCGCGCGCTGTGCAGCGCCTGCACGGTGCTGCGCGGCGGCCAAGTCACGGGCGTGTGCGACCCGCGCCAAGAATCCAATGCCTCGCTCAGCCGGCTGATGATTGGCGCTGAACCGCCGGCCCTGGCGCACAAAGCCCGCGCGCCCGGCCCCGTGGTGCTCCAGGCCCAAGGCCTGAACCTGGTCAGCGAAGACCCCTTTGGCATGGACCTGCAGGGCATAGACCTGCAGGTGCACAGCGGCGAGGTGGTGGGCATTGCCGGGGTGTCGGGCAATGGCCAGCGGGAACTCATGTACGCGTTGTCGGGCGAAGACGCCAGGCCGCTGGGGGGCAGCTTGTCCATGGAGGGCGCCTCCTTGGTGGGCCTGGGGCCGCAAGCGCGCCGGCAGCTGGGCCTGCACTTTGTGCCTGAAGAACGTTTGGGCCGGGGCGCGGTGCCCGCCATGAGCTTGGCCCACAACCTGCTGCTCACGCGCGCAGAGTCTGTGGGTGCGGGAGGCTGGATACGCACAGGCGCGCTGGCCGAGCAGGCGCGCGGCCTGATTGAGCGCTTTCGCGTCAAGGCCGGGGGGCCGCACGCGGCGGCGCAGTCGCTATCAGGTGGCAACTTGCAAAAATTCATTGTGGGCCGCGAGATCGAGGCCCAACCGAGGCTGCTGATCTTGTCGCAACCCACCTGGGGCGTGGACGTGGGGGCGGCCGCGCAAATTCGCAGCCAAGTGCTGGCCCTGCGCGACGCCGGCTGCGCCGTGCTCTTGGTAAGCGAGGAGCTCGATGAACTGTTTGAAATGTGCGACCGCCTCCATGTGATTGCCAAGGGCCGACTGTCGCCCTCCTTGGACCGCGAGCAGGCCACGGTGGCGCGCATTGGCGAGTGGATGAGCGGGCTGTGGCCCAGCCCTGCGCAGCTGGACACGGGAGGCGCTCATGCTCAGGCTTGAAGCGCGGCCCCAGCCGTCTCGCGCGTGGACCTATGCATCGCCCTTGCTGGCCATTGCCATCACGGTGCTGCTGGGCGTGCTCTTGTTCATGGCCCTGGGCAAAGACCCGGTGCGCGGGCTGCAAATGTTTTTTTGGGAGCCCATCAAAACCAAGTACGCCCTGGGCGAGTTGATGGTCAAGGCCACGCCGCTCTTGCTCATTGCCTTAGGTCTGGCCGTGTGCTTTCGCTCCAATGTATGGAACATTGGCGCCGAGGGGCAGTTCATCATTGGCGCGGTCTGCGCAGGCGGCGTGGCCCTGCTGGCCGACAAGGAATCTGGCCGCTGGATGTGGCTGGCCGTGGTGGCCGCAGGCATGCTGGGCGGCATGGCCTGGGCGGGCCTGACGGCGGTGCTGCGCGACCGCTTCAATGCCAGCGAAATTTTGGTCAGCCTGATGTTGGTCTACGTGGCCGACATGGTGCTCAGTTACTTGGTCTATGGCCCCTGGAAAGACCCGGCGGGCTTTAACTTTCCGCAGTCCAAGACCTTTGAGGCCGCCACACAAATCCCCCGCCTGATGAGCGGCTCGCGGGTCAGCGTGGGCCTGCTGCTGGCCTTGGCGGCCGCCGCCGCGCTGTGGGTGTTTTTGTTCCGCACGCGCGCAGGCTTTGCCCAGCAAGTGGGCGGCTTGGCGCCTGCGGCTGCGCGTTATGCGGGCTTTTCCTCGCGCCGCGCGCTGTGGACGGCGCTCTTGGTCTCGGGCGCCGCAGCCGGCCTGGCCGGCGCGCTGGAGGTGGCCGGCCCCATTGGCCAGCTCACCCCCTACGTGCCCGCAGGCTACGGATTTGCCGCCATCATCGTGGCCTTTGTGGGGCGCTTGCACCCCGCGGGCATGGTGCTGTCAGCCATTCTCATGAGCATGTTCTACATAGGCGGCGAGCTCGCGCAGTCGCGCCTGGGGCTGCCCAAGTCCATCACGGGCGTGTTCCAGGGCTTGCTGCTGTTTTGCCTGTTGGCCTGTGACACGCTGGTGACCTACCGCCTGCGCCTGAGGAAAGCCTGATGGAAGCCTACGCACTTTTATTGGCCGCCACGCTGAACGCGGGCACCGTGCTGGCGCTGGCCGCGCTGGGCCTGCTCATCAACGAGAAAGCCGGCGTGGTCAACCTGGGCGCCGAAGGCCTGATGCTGTGCGCCGCCATCGCCGGCTTTGTCGCCGTGGTGCACACCGGCAGCGACCTGCTGGGCTTTGCCGCTGGCATGGGCGCCGGGGCGCTGCTGGCGGCCTTGTTTGGCGTGCTGGTGATTTGGTTGGGCACCAACCAGTACGCCACAGGCTTGGCGCTGAGCCTGTTTGGCGTGGGCTTTTCAGCCTTTGTGGGCATCAAGTATGTGCAAGAAAAGCTGCCTCCACGGCCGCAATTCAGCTGGCCTGTGTTGGGCGACATCCCGCTGCTGGGGCCGGCCTTGTTCAAACAACACCCCCTGGTGTATGGCGCCATGTTGATTGCTGCCGCACTGATTTGGTTCCTCTACAAAAGCCGCACCGGCCTGGTGCTGCGGGCGGTGGGCGAATCGCCCGCCTCGGCCCACGCCCTGGGCTACCCGGTGCGGCTCATCCGCCTGGCGGCCGTGGTGGCAGGTGGCGCCTTGTGCGGGCTGGCCGGGGCCTACCTGTCTGTGATTTACACGCCGCTGTGGGTCGAAGGCATGGTGGCGGGCAAGGGCTGGATTGCGCTGGCGCTCACCACCTTTGCCACCTGGCGGCCGGCCCGGGTTTTGCTAGGTGCTTACCTGTTTGGCGGCGTGACCATGCTGCAGTTTCACCTGCAAGGCGCGGGCGTGGACGTGCCCAGCCAAATGCTGACCGCCTTGCCCTATTTGGCCACCATCGTGGTGCTGGCCCTGATTTCGCGCAACCCCACATGGATCAGGGTCAACATGCCGGCCTCTTTGGGCAAACCTTTTCACCCTGGGTGATCCCGGTTGATAATTGTTATTGGCTTTTTCTCACCCCCCTGTCTTCTCACCAAAGGAATAGACATGACCCATTTTTCCAAGCGCTCAGTCCTCAAGCTGGCAGCCCTCACCACCGTGGCGGCTGCTGTGCTCGTGGGCTGCGGCAAAAAAGAAGAACCTAAAGCGGCTGCCCCCGCGCCCGTGGCCAAAGCTGAGCCGCTGAAAATTGCGTTCGCCTACGTCGGCCCCGTCGGTGACGGCGGCTGGACCTTTGCCCACGACAACGCGCGCAAGGCCCTGGAAAAAGAATTCGGCGACAAGATCGTCACCTCCTTTGTGGAGAAAGTGCCCGAGAGCGCCGACGCTGAGCGCGTGATCCGCGACATGGCCGGCCAGGGCAACAAGCTGATTTTTGGCACCACCTTTGGCTACATGGAGCCCATGCTCAAAGTGGCTGCCGACTTCAAAGATGTGAAGTTTGAGCACGCCACCGGCTACAAGCAAGCCGACAACATGCGCACCTACGACAGCCGCACCTATGAAGGCGCCTACATGGCGGGCGTGATCGCTGGCAAGATGACCAAGAGCAACACGCTGGGCGTGGTCGCCTCCATCCCCATTCCTGAGGTCATCCGCAACATCAACACCTTCACCTTGGGCGCACAGTCGGTCAACCCCAAAATCAAGACTCGCGTGGTCTGGGTCAACGAGTGGTTCAACCCACCCAAAGAAACCGAAGCGGCCACCTCGCTCATCAACGGGGGTGCCGACGTGCTGTTCCAAAACACCGACTCCAGCGCCGTGCTGCAAACCGCCGAGAAAATGGGCAAGCGCGCCTTTGGTTGGGATTCGGACATGACCGCCTACGGCCCCAAAGCCCACCTGGGCTCGGCCATCATCAACTGGGCGCCCTACTACATCAAGGCCACGCAAGAAGCGCTGGACGGCAAGTGGACAGGCAACAGCGGCATTTGGTGGGGCGTGAAAGAAGGCGCCATTGACATGGTGTCGGTGGCGGCCGACATCCCCGAAGAGACCAAAAAGCGCGTTGACGAAATCAGGGCTGGCCTCAAAGACGGCAGCTTTGCCATCTGGAAAGGCCCCATCGTGGGCCAAGACGGCAAGGAAATCCTCGCCAAAGACGCGGTGGCCGACGACAAGTTCCTCTCCGGCGTGAACTTCTACGTCAAGGGTGTGGACGGCAAGGTCCCAAGCGGCAAAAAGTAAGCGGCTTTTGCCTTGAACAAAAAAAGCTGCCTGCGGGCAGCTTTTTTTGGCACCCAAGCCAGCCACCATGGCCCAGCTTGGAGCACAGGCGCTCTCAGGCGCTCTCAGTCGCTTGGGGCGTAGAGCGTCAAGGCCTGTGAGGCCCCTTCCAAGGCGGGCGAGACCGGGCTGTCTATGACCCAGGTGGGAATGGCCTGCAGGTAAGCGGCAAAGCGGCCCTTGGCCTCAAAGCGGGCGCGAAACGGCGTGTCCTTGAAACGCTCGCCCAAGCGCGGCACGATGCCGCCACCTATGTAGACGCCGCCGCGAGCCCCCAGGGTGAGCGCCAAGTCGCCCGCCACGCTGCCCAAAAAGCCGCAAAAAAGCTCTACCGCCTCGTGCGCGGTGGAGCCAGGCTGCGCTTGCGCGCGCGCCATCACGTCGGCGGGCGTGGTGATCTCCAGGCCCTCATCGCCGTGGAGCTCGCACAGCGCATGGTAGAGCTCCAACAGGCCCGCCCCACACACCACGCGCTCGGCCGACACATGGCCGTAGCGCTTGCGCAGCAGGCTGATGACCCTGAATTCCAATTCATTTTGGGCGCTGAGCGTGACGTGGCCGCCCTCCCCAGACAGGGGCAGGTACTGGCCTGGATGGCCCATGGGCAGCAGGCCAGACACCCCCAAACCCGTGCCCGCGCCTATGAGCGCCACCGCAGCGCCTGCGGCTGCGCGGCCCGCCCCCACTTGGCGCAGTTGCTCGGGCCGCAGCTGCGGCAGTGCCAGCGCCAGCGCCGTGAAGTCGTTGAGCAGCAGCAAGCGCTGCAGGCCCAAAGCCTGGCGAACATGGTCAATGGAAAAAGCCCAGTGGTGGTTGGTCATGGCCACTTGGTCGCTGTGGACGGCGGTGGCGATGCCAAAGGCCGCGCAGGCCGGCGCCGCCAAGCCCTGGGCCTGAAGGTAGCTTCGCGCCGCGTCCACCAAGGTGGGGTGCTCCGCACAAGGCAGCACCTGCACATGGCTGATGGGCGCTTGGGGCTGGACTTGCCAGCCAAAGCGGGCGTTGGTGCCGCCTATGTCGCCCAGCCAGCGGGGGAAGGCCGGGGTGTGTTGACCAGAATGCGATTCAAACATTTTCAGTGAGGCGTTGGCGCAGTCATGGATGAACGGGCAGCGGACCCGCCTCTCCAGTGGATCCGACCACCCACAAAGCCACAGGCGCCTGCGCTTGGTGCAGCACACAAGAAATAGGCAGCTGCTCATTGCGCGCTTGCAGAGCCAGGCGCAGCGTGGCGAGTTTATCGGCCCCGACCACGGGCAGCACCAGCTGGCGCGAGCGCAGCAGCTGCGCCAAGGTCTGCGTGACGCGGGCAAAAGGCGCATTCGCCGGGGGGCGGGCCAGGTGCATGGGCAAGCAGGCCTGCGGGCAAGCCAAGTCCAGCGCCTGCGCCAACTCCTGACCATCGGCAAACAGCGAGGCAGTGTGGCCGTCGGCGCCCATTCCCAGCACCAGCACGTCGGCCGGCCCCAGCGCTTGCAGCGCCTGGTCGGCGGCGGCCGCCAGCTCGGTGGCCGAAGGCAAGCGCCCGTGTTCTTGCGGCACCAAGGGCGTGAACTGGGCTGCGCTGGCCGCGCCTTGCAGCAAATGCGCGCGCACCAAGCGCGCGTTGCTGGCTTCATGGCTGGCGGGCACGCAGCGCTCGTCCACCAAGCTCACCCGCACCCGCGACCAGTCCAGCGGTTGCTCGCGCAGCGCCTCGAACATGGCCACCGGCGACTGGCCGCCCGAGACGCTGAGCAGCGCTTGCCCCCTGTCGGTGAGCGCCAGTCGCAAGTGCTGGGCAATGTCTTGGGCCATGGCCACGGCCAGGCTGTCTGCGCTGGCGCTGTGCAGGGTGACTGAAGCTGGCCAGGGCGAAGAAAGTGGCGCGTTCATCACGCGTCCTCAAACCATTGGAGCTTGTCGCGTGCCACCAGGGCCGAGGAGGTGGAGGGCCCCCAACTGCCCGCGGGGTAGTGGCGGGGCTTGTCGCCCTGGGTTTGCCAAGCTTGCAAGATAGGGTCTATCCAGGTCCAGGCGGCTTCCAATTCGTCGCGGCGCATGAAGTGGGTGAGCCGGCCTTTGATGACGTCCATGAGCAGGCGCTCGTAAGCCTCGGCCCGGCGCTTGTCCGACGAGCCTTGCAAGTCCAAGCCCAGCTCCACCGGTTGGAGCAGCATGCCCGAGCCAGGCTCTTTGGCCATCAGCCCCAGGTGGATGGACTCTTCAGGCTGCAGGCGGATGATGAGCCGGTTGGGCTGCTGGCTGTGCGTTTTGCCAAAAATGGAAAAGGGCTGCTCGGCAAACTCGATGATGATTTCCGAGCGGCGCGACTGCATGCGCTTGCCTGTGCGCAGCAAAAAGGGCACGTTGGCCCAGCGGGCGTTGTCGATGTGCACGCGCAGCGCCACAAAGGTTTCGGTGCGGCTGTCGGGTGGCACATTGGCCTCTTGCAGGTAGCCCACCACCGCCTGCCCGTCACTGGCCCCAGCGCTGTACTGCCCGCGCACGGTGTCCTGCTTGACGCTGTCCGCATCCATCTTGCGCAGCGAGCGCAGCACCTTGAGTTTTTCGTCGCGCACATCGTCGGCGTCCAGCGAGATGGGCGGCTCCATGGCCACAATACACAGCAGCTGCAGCAAGTGGTTTTGCACCATGTCGCGCAGCGCACCTGCGCCGTCGTAAAAGCCTGCACGCGAGCCCACGCCCACGGTCTCGGCCACCGTGATTTGGATGCTCTTGATGTAAGGGGCGCGCCACAGCGGCTCAAAAACGGCATTGCCAAAGCGCAGCACCATGAGGTTTTGCACGGTTTCTTTGCCCAGGTAATGATCGATCCGGTAGATCTGCCGCTCTTGAAAATGCCGGGCCACTTCGGCGTTGATCAGGCGGGCCGAGGCCAGGTCGGTGCCCAATGGTTTTTCAAGCACCACGCGGTCTTCTGCCCCAATCAGCCCTGCATCGCTGAGATTGGCGCAAATCTTGGTGAACAAGCTGGGGGCGGTGGCCAGGTACAGCACGCGCTGGGCCTGCACGCGCAGCGCGAGCTTGAGCTTTTCATAGGCCTCGGGCTGGCCCACATCCATGGCCACGTAGTCCAGCCGGTCTAAAAAGGTGGCCCAAGCGGGCCCGCTGAACGCGCTGGGCTCAATGAAGGGCGGGCACTGGCCAGCCACAAACTGCAGGTACTCAGTGCGGCTCCAAGCTTGGCGCCCTATGCCCACAATGCGCGTGGCAGCGCTCAGGCGTTCGTGCAGATGGGCCATGTAAAGCGCAGGCAGCAGTTTGCGCAGCGACAGGTCGCCCGCGCCACCGAAGATGAGCAGGTCAAGAGCGGGTTCTGGGGCAGGGGTCATCTTGGTGAGAGGAGGTCAGCCAACAGGCGTTGGACGAGTAACAAAATTACCATCGCATTAGATATATGGGTTATTTTCACCAATTCTGGAGTAACCAGGTTACAAAACGGTTACCTGAGCGGCTTCATTGCCCTGCTTCATCTGTGCAAAAAGGCAAACCCTCTTTGGCCATTAAAAATCCAGCACACGCTGTGCTGCAGGCCGCTGTGCTGGCGTGTGTTGTCGCTGTTTGACCAAGGCGGGGCGCTTCAAACAAGCAGCGCAAGCCATACCTGCTGGGCGGCTCACTAGCGGCGATGAATGCGCGTAGATTCGCGCACCACCAGCTCGGCCGGTATCTGCGAGACCGCCGGGATCTTGCCCTGCATCAGTTCAAACAAGGCCTGCGCAGCGCTGGCGCCGACCTCATAGATGGACTGGCGCACCGTGGTCAATGGCGGCAAGGTAAACGCCGAGTGGGGCAAGTCGTCAAAGCCGACCAGGGAGACGTCTTCCGGCACCCGAATGCCCCCGCGGTACAAAGCCAAACGCGCGCCGTAAGCCATTTGATCGTTGGCCGCAATCACCGCCGTGAAAGTCTGGTGGGTGGCCAGCAACTGGTTCATGGCACGAAAGCCGCCAGCTTCCTGAAAGTCGCTGTAGACAATCAGACCCTCGTCGCACACCATGTGTTGGCGCAGCAACTCGGCACGAAATCCTGCCACGCGCTGCACTGCATCGGAGTGGTCCAGGGGGCCTGAAATAAAGGCCACGCGCTGGTGACCCAGGGCATGAAGATGGCGCACCGCCAGGCTGGCGCCCTCCACATTGTCAAAGTCAATGCTGTGCAGTTGGCTGGCCATCAGTTTGCGGCCCGTGACCACCACAGGAACAGAGCGGGCCACATCGATCAAGGTGTCGTCAGTGAGTTTGCCCGTGAGCACAATGATGCCGTCAACCTTGCGCTCTTGCAGCATGAGCAGCCGGTCTTTTTCTTCGGCCTCGTTCCAGTGGCCACTGACAAACAGCGGCGAGTAGTTGGCCTGCTGCAGCACATCTTCGATGCCGCGCAGTGCCTCGCCATAAAAGGGGCTGTCAATGAACTGTGTGAGCACCCCAATGCTCATGGCACGTCCACCCGCCAGGCTGCGTGCGGCAGGGTCGGGCCTGAAGTTGAGCTCCTCAATCACCGAGCGCACCAGCGCTTGCTTTTCTTGGCTGACCTGCGCCGTGCCATTGAGGATGCGCGAGACCGTGCTGGGCGACACGCCAGCACGTTGCGCCACCATGGTCAAAGTGGTGCGCTGACCGGAGCCTGGCAAATTGGCACGCCGAGTTTGGCGGCTGTCAGGGATGTTGAGCTTGGGCATGGTGCTCAAAATAGGGTGAGGGTTAAAACGTCATCGACAGACCTGACCCAAGTCCTGCGAGGGCCACATTGGGAGGCATAACTCTCAGAATATACAAAACATATGACCAATCTCAAGGCGCCATACTGCGGGCGACTTTTTTGGGCGCCACGCTGAGCACGACACCATCAGAAAACCGCACGTCCATGGCTGCGTCAGAGGGGTTGTAGGCCAGGTAGGTTTTTTGGCCCGTTGCGGGGTTTTTGAACACGGCATGCGACATCACATTGGCCCACACCGAGGTGTCGGGCACGCCCATCTCTGACAAAGCATGCAACCACAGAAAACTGTGTGAGCGCGTCTCACCCAACTCCACCGAACCTCTCGGGTTCCAAATTTGCAGGGCTTTTTCTGGGTTTTTGAGCGCCAACAGGGACGCATAGATGTCTTGCCAAATGTCTTTGGTCGTTTCATCGCTTTGACCCGAGGCATCGTAGGCTTTGCGGGCCTCCTCGGCCTTGTTCGCAAAAGACGCCACGTAGTCATTGGGCAACTGGGCCAAATAAACCGAGGCCGGGGTGATGGGCAACAAGTTGATGCCCATGGCCTGGCGGGGCTCTTCGGTCCACCAAGTGCTGAAACCATAACCCCCGCCAAAGACCATGCTGGCCAAGGGCTGACGGTAATCCGGGTGGAACACATTGCCGTGCGCATCAAACCAGTAATGCAGCACCGACGAGACTTCGGTGGCGTACAGGTACATGCCCAGGGCTTTGAGCTCAGGCTGGCCAGTGGCCTCGCCCCACTGCGCCACCGCGGCCCAGGCATGAATGGCCTCTGAAGAAGACTCTTGGTCGTTGCCCAAGCCAAAAAATTCGCTGTTGCCGCGCGCCCAAGAATGGCCCTCGTACACATCAAAATTCCGCACAAAAGGAAAATCCGCGCGCTTTCTCTGGGAAGTGGCAATGTCGCGCACCAGCAAATTCACCATGCCGCCCCAGCGCTGCTGCGACGCCCACTGCGGGTCACGCCTGGCCACATGCGCAGCCGCCATGATCCAGTAGCCGTAGTGAAAGTGGTGGTCGTTCATGGCCGACACGCTGAAATACTCTTCCGGGTAGCCCAGCACGCTGCCAATGCCCGCATCGTGCGCAAAATAGCTCAAACTCCGCCCAGAGAACCAAGACTCCATGCGCTGCTTGAGGATTTTTTCCAGTTCCAGGGCGCTGGCCTCCTGGCCTTGTTGCTCGGCAATCGCCATGAGTTGCGCCACAGCGCCCAAGGCCTTGCCCGTCCAGTAGGTGCCATTGCCCATTTTCCCGAACAAGCTGTTGGCGCGGCGCCTGTCGCCCACCAGCAATTCATTGAGCGCCTCTTTTTTCTGCGCGCCCTGCAGCGCGGGCCACATGGGCATCAAGCCATTGACGCGCAACTCGGTGCGAAACTCGTTGCCCGACACCACCGCAATGGGGCCACGCACCGAGGGCAAATGACCCACAGCCTGCGTCTGTGCCGGCACTTGGGCCCGCCTATGGTGGAGGTACATGCCCATCAGCGCAGGCGCGGCCACACCGTCCATGGCGCGGGTGCTCACCAGGTAGCGGGTGCTGACCAGGCTTTGTGCTTCGTCATAGGCCCACTGCACCTCGGTGTGGTCGACAAACGCAAAGGCAGCCTCGGCATAGGCTTGGCGGGTGGCGGCGTCGCCTTGTGGCAACACGCCGATGGAAAAATAGCGCGCCTGCCCTTCAAACGCCAACTGAACTAGGCCCTGTGCGCCCTGTGTGAGCCGCGTACCCACAGGCACATACAGGCCATACAACGCGCCATGGGCCTTGAAGTAATGCACCTGCTTGTTGCCAAGGGTCTGTGGCGCAAGCTCAGCCGCCTGCACCTGCTGGCCCAGCTTGAGCGTCACATCGCCACGGCTGACTTCAAAGTAAGCCATGGGGCTGCCGTGCAGCAGGTGGCTGCGCAAATGGTCTTGCCCTTGGCGCATTTCTACCGTGATGTTCCAGTCACCCGCCTTGAGCAAGCGGGCATCGGCGGGCTCAAAGTCTTGGGGGGAGACCGTGAAGTCGGCCACATGCGGGTAGGTGACGGCGGTCTTGCCTGTGCTGCCTTTGGCCCAATTTTTAAGTGCAGAAATCGGCCCCACTTGGGCCTGCGGAAAACCCATCTCCATGCCTTGCGGCGTGGCCTTGAAGCTCAAGGGGTGGGCATGCAGCACGTCTGACCACTGGCCGTACATCAGCGAGGAATACCAGGTGTTGGTGGGCACGGCTTGCTTGAGCATGTCGCCCGCGCGAAAAGGCGCGGGCTTGGGCCGTTCCGATTCGCCTGGCTTGGGGGCCAGCCAAATGGCACCCGCCCCTACTGGCGCGGTTTGCGCTTGGACTAAAGGCATCAGCAGCGCAGAACAAGCCAACAAGACAGCCGCCCCTCGCGAGGCCCTCCACAAAGTCGAGCGCATCAAAAGGTCCAGGTCAGTCCCACGGTGGCACTGTGGCCCACACGGTCATACAGCGGGTTCACGCCCAAAAAGCCGTTGTTGGGCATGCTCACGGGCGCAGGCCCCGTTTTTTGGAATTGCGCCCTGGCCACACCCGCCGTGACGGTCAGGCCTTTGCTGATTTCCGGCACTTTTCGGGCCGCGCCCAAATTCAGGTGCAAAGCCGAATTGCTCTGACCCCACTCTTGGGGGTTTTTGGACGAGGCTTGCGGGAAATACACTCCACCCACGGTGTAGGTGTAGAGCCCGCGGTAGTGGCTCCAGCCCAGCATGGCGTCGTAGGCGGTGGCTTTGTAGCCCTGGTAGGCGGCCGAACTCGGGCCGTAGTTAAAGCCCGGGTCCAGGCCGAACAAGCAGGTGCTCAGGGCTGCGCTGTAGTTGCACGAGGCAGCCGAGCCTGACCACTGGCTGCGGCGCGCACCCCAGGTGAACATGTTTTGGGGGTTGGGCCAGTGGTTGCCCTGCAACACCACCACGCTTTGGCTGGGCGCATTGGCCCGACGGGGGGTGGAGTTGTCTGAAGGCAGTGTGTCTGGGTCCCCGATCCAGCCCACCAAAGCTGATTTGCCAAACGCGCTTTGCTTGGCACCCTTGGCCGTCTGTACGGTTAGCTCCACCAAGTTCTTGGCGTTTGAAAATTGAAAAAATAGCTCTAAGGCGCTGGGCTTGGTGGGGTTGGGGGAAAACGCCCGCCCCGAGGAGTCTTTGCGGGCTTGGTCCACCATGAAGGTGTTGCGTTCGTTAGAGGCCGCTGTCAGCTCCACACTCAGTTTGCCTGAACCATCCTCCCACATAGGTGAGGTCAGGCGCACGGCCGTTGGGAAAATGCCAAAACCAGCCCCAGAATCGGCCCACACCCCAGACAGGCCAATGGGAAACGAAAAGGCATCGGAGCGCGACCACGAGCGCGACAGCTGCGTGCCCAGTTTGAGCGAGCCCAAGTCTGGCCGGCTGATGCCCACAAAGCGTTCTGTGAAGTCACGGCTGAGCAAACCCGAGCCGTCTTCCCGGTAGTCCACGTCAGGGGATTTGAAAAACCGCGCCACCTCGTCACCCCGCCAGCGGTAGGTTAACTTGGCTTCAATCCCTACGGCTCCAGCAGACTCATGGCTCCAGCCCAAGGTGAGTTGCTGCATGCTCAGCTCAGAATTTCTGTCTGCCCGACTGGTTTGCGCCATGCTGGGCTTGGATTGCGCGTTGCGGCTGTCAAAGGAATAGACCGACGCCTCGTTGGCCACCGTGCGCGCGCCCGCCGCGCTGCGGCTGAACTCGTGTTTGCTAAAGCCAGTGATCTCAAACTTGTGGCCATCCGGGCCGTCGAAGTTGGCTGCCATAAGGGCCGCTGGGGCTGACAGAACCAGCGCCAGGGCTGGGCGGTTGATTGTTTTCATGTGCGGCAACTCGAAAAATGAAGAAAAGCAGGCTGACGAACTGACTGGAGGTCATTTCTTGAAAGCCCTTTCATACTCGAGTTTCTGCCGCCCACACCAATCAGTCAACCGTCAAACCCGCTCAGTATCCTAGAGAAAACCCTTGATTCATTGGAGATCAAGGCACAGTAGCAAGCCAGTACATGGTGTCAAACCGGCCAAAAAATATGCGGAATTGTATTTTTTTTAAAAAACAACCGCTCACAGGGCGAGGCCCGCCGAAGAGATTGAAAAGGCTTGATTTCTAGGGAAAACGCCAATGGAAGGGGTAAAAAAATGGCCCTATCGTTCAAAGCTTGAAATCGCTTTCTGAAATCGCTTTCATCGTTTTCATATTTCAGGGTCCTGCGCCCTGTTGAAACCGACCGAAAGCAAGCGCACCACTGACCTAAGGATGACCATGGCCGAGATCAAACTGCCCGCAACGCAACCCACCACCCCACTCAAAGCTGTGCCACTCGCGCACCAGCCTGGGGAGCTTGCTGCGGCATCAGTGGGCGAGTGGTCACCTGCGAGCCGCGCTCTGGGCCGCAAAGAATCGAGCGCAGAGGCCAATGCCGCCACGGCCCATACCCATGGCGCACCCCGGGGCAAGCTGCCAAGCGCCAGGAGGCGCATCACCGACCAGGATGAATTGCCCCTGGTTGAGTCAGACACTGCGATTGAAAACACCGAGCAGGCGTTCAGTGCGGCCAATGCGCTTGAGCTGGACACCCTGCCTGCCGAGCCGTCTGCTGCGTTCAGTGGCAGCGGTCTCACCATGTCCGAGTCGGTGCTGGTCGCCCAACTGGAATTACCCACCCTTCCGCCCGCACCCTCAGGAGCAGGCCCTGCCGCAAGCAGCGCGGGGCCAGCGGCAAGTTCTTCATTTGGCGGCTTGGCGGGTCTGTTTGGAGGAGCCGCCGCATTGGGCTTGATGGCTGGCGGCCAAGGTGGTGGTAAATCAGCGGGCCTGTCGAGCAGCACTGAGACGCCGGCGCCTGGTGTGCAGACAAGCATTGCAGGTCGTCTGGTCAATGGCTACATCGACAAAGCCATCGTGTTTCAGGACAACGATGGTGACGGCGTGCTGGACAACGACCAAGACGGCGTGGACGAAGCCGGCGAAGAGCCCTACGCCATCACGGGCAGTGACGGAAAGTTCAACTTGATGGGTGCCAACCCAGCGGGCGCGTCTTTGATGACCTTGTCGACCGCCAACACCGTAGACATGTCCACCGGTGAAAAAGTCACCAGCGTCTTCAAGGCGCCGGCCAATGCCAAAGTGATCTCGCCGCTGTCAACCCTGATTGAGGCGGGCGCGAAAACGGGCATGACCGAATCCATGCTCAAAACCGCCTTCGGTATAGACCCCAGCACCTCGCTGCTGAACTTCGACCCCGTGTCCAGCGCCACCACGGGCAATGCTGCCGCTGCAACACAAGCCCTCAAGGTCAAGGCTGCCAGCGTGATGGTCTCCAACCTCATGGACGTGGGCAGCAGCTTGATTCAAGGGGCCAAAAATGCGGCCAGCGCTGATTTTTCAGCCGCCGTGGTCACCAGCTTGGTCACTTCCATCAAAAACAACCCCACGGGTTTGGACTTGAGCCAGGCCAGCGCCGTCACCACCGTGTTGACCCAGGCCCTGAGCGCATCGTCGGTGAGCACCAGCGATGCCCTCACCACTGTGGTGGGGCATGCGGCCAACAAACTCAAAGACGGCAACGCCCAGCTGATGACACAGTCCTCTGGAGCCGATCCCATGGTGGCCTTGGAGAACATGGCCAAGGTTGAAAAGGCCGTGCAATCGACAGTGGCAAATTCGGTCAAAGAGGCCGTACAAGACTCCAGCAACACCAGCAAAGTCGCGGCATTGCAAAACCTCAACGTGCAGACCGAGGCCACCAACGCCGTGGTGCCCAAGCTGGTGGTGTTTGAGACCTTGAACTTCAACGCGGCCCAAAATGTCAAGGCCGATGCCTTTGAGGGGGCTACCGCTGCGGCCGTGGTGCAAAGCGACAACAACACCGTCATGAGCTTTGTGAAAGCGGCCGGCAGCAGTGCCGCCAATGCCGGCGCGACCCTGTCCACCGGCAAGGTCGGTACGCTGGGCACGCTCAATACATTTGACTTTTCCACCACCACCAAACTGGGCATGTGGGTGCACTCGGCGCAGGCGGGCACCAAAGTACGGCTGGAAATTGGCGACTCGGCGGCCGGCGGCTACCCCAAAGACAACAACTGGGTGGCAGTGGAGTCCAGCACCACCAAGGCGGGCTGGGAATACCTGAACTTCGATTTCAGCGCGCCCAGCAGCCGCTTCATTGCCAACGGCGGCTCTGGCGGTTATGTGGGCACGACCGCTCTCAAGTCGAGCGTCAATTACGACATGCTCAATGTCTTCTTCGACTTGGGCTCCACCAAGCTCACGTCTCAAACCTATCACTTTGACGCGCTGGGCTATGCCAAAGCCAGCCCAGGTGCGGCCCCACTGGACATTGCCTATCAAACTGCACAGGCAGTGCCCGCAGGCTACACCCTGGCTTTCAGCGACGAGTTTGGCGGCGAGATCGCGTCAGTGAGCAACGCCAGCAAAGCCACGCCCGATGCCAGCAAATGGCTGCTTCAAACAGGCAAAGGTCCCAACGGTGACGGATGGGGCAATGGCGAGTCGCAAACCTACACCAACACCCTGGACAACGCCTATGTCCAAAACGGCGCGCTGCGCATCGTGGCCAACAAAACCGGCGACAGCATCACCTCGGCCCGCCTGAAATCGGTGGCCGACATGGAGCCCTACGGCTACATGGAAGTGCGCGCCAAGATCCCCGCCGCGCAAGGCGCGTGGCCTGCAATCTGGATGCTGGGCAAAGGCACCTGGCCTGACACCGGCGAAATCGACGTGATGGAGTGGACGCAAAAATATTTCGGCACTTCGGAAGTACAGGCTGCGCTGCACTTCAAGCAGTCATATGGCGACACCCAGTTCAAGAAAAGCACCACCCTGAGCAGTCCCATCACCGACTTCCACACCTACCAAGTGTGGTGGACGCAGGACTACATCCGCTTTGGTGTGGACAGCAACAACGACAACGCCTACTACGAGTACAAAAAACCCAACGGCGCCACACCGGCCAACTGGCCGTTTGACAACCCCATGGACATCATCCTGAACCTGGCCATAGGCGGGACACTGGGGGGAACGGTGCCTGCCGGCAATTTCTCTTACGAGATGGCGGTGGATTATGTGAGGCTGTATCAGGGGCCAGCGATTGGCAAAGGCCCGACAACGGCGCCAACCGCGCCCACCGCCGCCGCAGCCGACGTGGTCTCGCTCTACAGCGATGCCTACACCACCACAGGCGGCTTTGACATCCCCAACTGGGGCCAAAGCAAGATGGTGGCCGACACCACCATCGCCTCCAACAAAGT
>CAMCUN010000046.1 GCA_945878995.1 Polaromonas sp. YR568
CTGCTGCTGCCACTGCCGATGCCGATGCCACTTCCGATGCCACTTCCGACCCAAGGGACACAGCGGCCGCCACAGAAGGTGGTGATGAAGCCGCCAAAGACCAGGCTGTGCAAAAAGACCAAGACGCCCAAGCGGCCAAGGCGACAGAAGCCGCTCAAGATTTGAACAAGAAAGATGGGGCGCTCAAATCAGGTTTGGCCGCCGAGGTCGCCCCCGAAACAAGCGCTGACACCCCAGAGTCGCCGTCCGACCGCCCAAGGGCGGATGCCCAGCCAGCAGCCCATGCCAATGTGCAGGACGACCAGAATGAACTCGATGGGCTGGGCGATGAGGGGCTCACGAACGGCGCTGAGCAAGCGCCTGAGTTGGAACAAAAAGAAAAAGAGCTAAAAATCCAAGCGCATGAAGAAGAGCTTGAAAAAGAAGATCATGTCGATGGTGTGGATGATGTTGATCTGGAAGGTGACGCCCAAGACAAGGAAAGCGATGAAGCCGATCTCACGCCTGTGAATACTGCCCCCACCCCTTCAGGCGAGCCGGCCGATGCCGCTGGCGCATCTGGCAGCACCCCGGCCGCCTTGGCCGCCTTGGCCGCCGCGCAACTGGCGCTACAGCGCGCCACTCTTACTGGGGCGGCAAAAACAAAGGCCGACTCTGCAACGCTTCTGGCCTCTGCTCCCTCCGCTGAAATGCCAGCGCCTCAGTTGGGGTCTGTGGTCACTGACCCGCCAGCAAATGGCTCTGCAGTTGATCCAACTGGCAGCGCCAAAGACACGCCCAAGGCGCACGCCACGCCAGAAGTCGCCACCCAAGAGCCGCGCACGCCAGAAGAGCGCACACTCGACATACAAGCCGACAGTGGTGGCGCTCCAGCCATGGCCGAACCTGCCGAGCTCGCGTCTGCGCCACCCGCAAGTGATGACCCTCAAGCCCCATCACTGCCCGCCTCTGAGGCGCCGACTCCGCCTGCAGCCGACTCGGCTTTCTCGCCTTCCACAGAACCTCAAGCTGCACCTGTTCCGGACAGCCCACCGCAAAGCTCCTCGGCAGCCGACTCGGCTTTCTCGTCTTCCACCGAGCCCCAAGCTGCACCTGTTCCGGACAGCCCACCACAAAGTTCCTCGGCAGCCGACACGGCTTTCGCGTCTTCCACCGAGCCCCAAGCTGCACCTGTTCCGGACAGCCCACCGCAAAGCTCCTCGGCAGCCGACTCCGCTTTCTCGTCTTCCACAGAGCCCCAAGCTGCACCTGTTCCGGACAGCCCGCCGCAAAGCTCCTCGGCAGCCGACTCGGCTTTTTCGTCTTCCACAGAGCCCCAAGCTGACTCTGGCGCCTCTTCCGATGCGGCGTCGAAAAACGGCCCTCCTGAGTCGCTGGCAGATGCTCAAGGCGAGGACAAGTCAGCGACAACACGCCCTCCTACAGGGCGAGCTTGATACATTCAGAGGTGGTGATTTCAAGCCTTCTGGGCGCTGCCCGCGCTCAATAGCCCGCCAAAAAAGCAAGGCGCGACATGCTCACCTGAGCCGCACCAAACTCTGACAAGTCCACGCTGCAGCTGTCCGCCAAGGGCGCCTTGATCAGTAGGTTTCCAGGTGCAGCCGGCCTTCTTTTTTAAGCGAGGCGCCCAGGGCTTCCCAGTCCAGGCCCGCTTGGCTGGCCACATCGCGCAGGGCCAGCACCACGCCTTCTTCCATGCTTTTGAGGCCGCAGACATAAAAAAAGGTGTTGGGGTCCTTGAGCAAAGGTGCCAGGTCGGCGGCGCGCTCGCGCATGGCGTCTTGCACGTATTTTTTGGGCTGGCCGGGCGTGCGCGAAAAGGCAAAGGTGGTGTCCATGAAGTCTTTGGGCAGGCTTTGCAGCGGGCCAAAGTAGGGCAGCTCCTCCTTGGTGCGGGCGCCAAAAAACAGCATGAGCTTGCCGCCCTCGAACTTGGCCGAAGCGCGCAGCCGCCGGCGCCACTCGGTCATGGCGCGCATGGGGGCCGAGCCCGTACCAGTGCAGATCATCACGATGCTAGAGCGCGGGTGGTTGGGCATGAGAAAGCTCGCGCCAAAAGGCCCCATCACCTGCACCTTGTCGCCCACCTGCAGGTCGCACAGGTAGTTCGATGCGACGCCGCGCACCGGCTGGCCCTGGTGGTCTTCGAGCACGCGCTTGACGGTCAGCGACAGGTTGTTGTAGCCGGGGCGCTCGCCGTTGCGGGGGCTGGCAATGGAGTACTGGCGCGCATGGTGGGCGCGGCCCAAGTCGTCTGTGCCTGGCGGGATCACGCCAATCGACTGGCCTTCGAGCACCGGGAAAGGCATGGCGCCAAAGTCCAGCACGATGTGGTGGGTGTCGTACTCCTTGCCGACTTCAGTCACGCGCACATTGCCGGTGACGGTGGCGGTGATGGTTTTCTCCGAGGCCTTGGGGCCGTAGAGGTTGGTGTAGGCGTGCGCGGCCGACCAAGGGGGAATGCTGGCGCCGTACTGGGCACTGTTGAAGCTGGACTCGCCGGCCAGGCCGCCGGTGGAGCTGGCGGCCGCGTCGAGCGCGACCGCTTCGACGACTTGCGCGGCACAGTCGCTGACGCCGTCTTCGGCCAGCTGTTCGGTTGAGAGTTCCGCAGGCAACTCGTCCCAGGTGAGTTGCACTTCAGGGCTGTAGGCCTTGACGCGCGGCATGGTGCGCCAGTTGTCAATGGAGCCGGTGGGGCATGGCGAGATGCAGTGCATGCACAAATTGCATTTGTCGGCATCGACCACGTAGTTCCGGTCGTCGTGCGTGATGGCCCCCACTGGACAAATGGCTTCACAGGTGTTGCAGCGGATGCATATTTCAGGGTCGATCAGGTGCTGCTTGATGACGAGGGTGGCGCTGATGTCCATGGCAATCTTTCAAAAGTCTTGAAGCGAAGCAGGGGAGCCAAGCTTGTCGCAAGGGCTCCCCTGTCGTGCTGGCTCCGCGTGTTCAGGCCGGATCTTTGCGGGCTATCAGTTGAAGCGGACGTAGTCAAAGTCCACGAGCTGGCGGTTGATGCCCATCACAGGCGGGGCGATCCAGTTGGCGAACTTGCCCGGCTCCACGCAGCGGCCCATCAGGCTGGCCACGTAGGCGCGGTCCTGGAGGGTCGGCAGCCATTGGTCGGCCATGGCATCCCACTCGGCCTGGCTCAGCAAGCGGCCCTCTGGCGACACCTTGACGCCCGACAGGGCGCCGATGTGGCGGTTGAAAGCCTTGTGCGGCACTTTCATGCGGTTGGGAATGCCGGCTTTTTCCAGCACCTTGTTCCAACGCTCCACACCCGCCACCGAGTCCTTGATGTAGTCGTCGCGCAGCACTTCGTTGAGCGCGTTGAGCATGGGCACTTCTTTTTCCATGAGCTGCCCGTCACGGGCTTCGAGCACGCGGTAGGTCTGGCCCTTGAGCACATGGTCGTCGACGCGTTTGCCTTCTTCGTAACGGCCCTTGAGGCCGGAGCTGTAAAAGGTGGCAGCGTTGCTGGACTCGTCGGCGCCGAACAGGTCAATCGTCACGCTGAAGTGGAAGTTGATGTAGCGCTGGATGGTGGGCAGGTCGATCACGCCGGCCGCGCGCAGCTTGTTCACATCGTCGGTTTTCAGCTCGTTCATTTTTTGCGCGGTGCGCGAAATGACGCGGCTGATGCCAGACTCGCCCACAAACATGTGGTGCGCTTCTTCGGTAAGCATGAACTTGGAAGTGCGGGCCAGCGGGTCAAACGCGCTTTCAGCCAGGGCGCACAACTGGAACTTGCCGTCGCGGTCGGTGAAGTAGGTGAACATGAAAAAGCTCAGCCAGTCTGGCGTTTGCTCGTTAAACGCGCCCAGGATGCGGGGGTTGTTCTCGTCACCGCTACGGCGCTCCAAAAGGCCCTCGGCTTCTTCACGGCCATCGCGGCCGAAGTGCTTGTGCAGCAGGTAGACCATGGCCCACAGGTGGCGGCCTTCTTCGACGTTGATCTGGAACAGGTTGCGCAGGTCGTACATGCTGGGCGCGGTCAGGCCCAGGTGGCGCTGCTGCTCCACCGACGCTGGCTCGGTGTCGCCTTGCGTGACGATGATGCGGCGCAGGTTGGCGCGGTGCTCACCAGGCACGTCTTGCCAGGCTTTTTCGCCCTTGTGGTCGCCGAAGTGGATGTGGCGGCCGGCTTCACCTGGGTTCAGGAAAATACCCCAGCGGTAGTCGCGCATCTTGACGTGGCCGAACTGGGCCCAGCCTTGCGGGTCCACGCTGACGGCGGTGCGCAAATACACCTCGGAGTCGGTGGTGCCGGTCGGGCCCATGTCGTCCCACCAATTGATGAAGTTGGGCTGCCACTGCTCGAGCGCGCGCTGCAGCGTGCGGTCTTCGCTGAGGTTGACGTTGTTGGGGATTTTTTCGCTGTAGTTGATGCCGGACATGACAGTCTCCAAAGGGGTGAAAAATTGAACTGACGATTGAGAAAAAAGGGGATGGCGGATATTTAAACCCGGTTCCAGTCGAACTGGGCCTTGTCGCCCTTGCCATAAACCTTGAGCGCGCCTTTGTCGCCGACGGCATTGGGGCGCTGGAAGATCCAGTTTTGCCAGGCGGTCAGGCGGCCAAAGACGCGGGTGGCCATGGTCTCTTTGCCATTGAAGCGCAGGTTGGCTTCCAGGCCGGTGAGCGAGTCGGGCGACATGGAGATGCGCTCTTCAATGGCAATGCGCACCTCGTCGGCCCAGTCGATGTCGTCGGGGTTGGCGGTGACCAGGCCCACGGCGAAAGCGGCGTCGGCGTCCAGGGCCTTGCCAGCTTGGGCGCGCACGGCGTCCAGCGCAGGCTGCTCGTCATAGAAGCGGCGGCCCAGGCGGCTTTGGCCGGTGGCCATGGGGTACAGGCCAAAGTTGGTGTCGCCCACGGTGATCACCGGGGCCTGGGCCTCGTCGTCGGGCAGGGCCAGCATGTAGCTGCGGTCGCAGGCCAGGGCCAGCTCCAGGTAGCTGCCTGCAAAGCAGGAGCCGGGCTCGATGAGGGCGAACAAGCTGCGCGAGGACACGTCCAGGCGGCTCAAAGTGCGGCGCAGGTAACCCACGGTTTGGCGCACCAGCCAGTGGTCCTGGTGGGCCATCAGCACGGCGTCCATGGCCAGCACGGCTTGGGCTTCGCCTGAGGTTTTGATGATCCAAAGGCCGATGTCCAGCTCGTTGGTGCGCATCTGCAAGATGGCGTCTTCGAGCTCGCGGACCATGGTCAGCGGGAACCACTGGTCGCCCAGGGCCTCGATGCCGGCGATGTCGGTGGGCTGGGTACCGCTGGGGCTTTTCACCACGAAGGTGGCCAGGCGCTTGGCGCGGTCGATTTCCACCGAGACGTGCTGGTAGCGCAGGGCATCGGCTTCTACAGTGCGCTGCAGCGGCGTCAGGGCCACGCCCCGGCCGCTGCCAGGGCGCTGGCTCTTGGCGGCCAGGGCCAGAGCGCGGGCCTTGACCTTTTCTTGGAACACGGCAGGTTTGGCCACTTCATCGACCAAGCGCCATTGCACGGCCTTGGGGCCCCGCACACCTTCGACGCTGGTGCAAAAAATGTCGGCCAGGTCGTGGCGAACCTTGCGCTTGTCGGTCACGCGGGTCAGGCCGCCCGTGCCGGGCAGCACGCCCAGCAAGGGCACTTCGGGCAGGCTGACGGCGCTGGAGCGGTCGTCAATGAGCAAGATCTCGTCGCAGGCCAGAGCCACCTCATAGCCGCCGCCGGCGCAAGCGCCGTTGACGGCGGCCAGGAATTTCAGGCCCTCGTGATCAGAAGAGTCTTCCAGGCCATTGCGGGTTTCGTTGGTGAACTTGCAGAAGTTCACTTTCCAGGCGTGGCTGGACACACCCAGCATAAAGATGTTGGCGCCTGAGCAAAACACCTTGTCTTTGGCGCTGGTCAGCACCACGGTCTTGACCTCGGGGTGCTCAAAGCGGATGCGATTGACCGCGTCGTTCAACTCGATGTCCACACCCAGGTCGTAGGAGTTCAGCTTGAGCTTGTAGCCCGGGCGCAGGCCGGCGTTCTCGTCGATGTCGATCTTGAGCGTGGCAATGGCGCCTTCAAAGCTCAGCTTGACGTGGCGGTACTGCTCGGGGTGCGTCTGGTACTCGACGCGGGGGTTGGCTGGGTTGGTGCTCATGAATGTCTCTCCGTGGTGGTGTGGGGGCGGTCCATCTGCCGAGGCTGGGCTCAACGCAGAAAACTGCAACTCACCGAAGCCATGACACGCATCATATTGCACATTCAAAAAACAGGTCAAGCACTTTTTTGCACATGAATGCAAAAAATTTTCAAGCCTGCAGCTGTAGGGTTTCACGCACCGTCTGGCGCAGCAGGGCGAAGGTGGCTTCCAGAGGCTGGGCGCTGGTGTTGACGCGCAGCTGCGCCTTGGAATAAAAGGCCGCGCGCCCGGCCAAGATGCCCTTCAAGTCTTCCATGGCCTCTTTGCTGGCCGCCATGGGCCGGGTGTCGCCCTGGGCCTGCACGCGCCGCATGTGGTCTTCCGGGTCGGCCTGCAGCCACACGGTGGTGCAGTGGGTGAGCAACTGGTTGAAGGTGGCCAGGTCTGAGACCAGGCCACCGGGGGTGGCGATGACGGCCTCGGGGTAGATTTGTATGGCCTCTTCCAGCGCGCGGCGCTCGTAGCGGCGGTAGGCGTTTTGGCCGTAGAGCGCCTGGATTTCGGCAACGCTGCAGCCGGCGAATTTTTCAATCTCGCGGCCAAGCTCCACGAAGGGAAAGTCCAGGTCGTCGGCCAGCATCTGGCCCAGCGTGGACTTGCCCGCGCCGCGCAGACCCACCAGCGCAATGCGCGGGCTCACCCTGCCATCGCCGCCCGTGCCCAGCAGCTCGCCCACAGCCACGCGCACGCGGCGCAGATCGGCCTCGCCCCGGCCGTCGAGCAATTCACGGATCAGCAGCCATTCGGGCGAGGTGGTGGTGACATCGCCGATCAACTCGGCCAGCGAGCATTGCAAGGCCCCGGCCACCTGCAAGAGCACCAAGATGGAGGCATTGCCCTCGCCGTACTCCAGGTTGGCCAGGTGGCGCTCAGACACATGGGCTGCCACCGAAACCGCCTTGCGCGTCATGCCCCGGCGCGAGCGCAGCCCGCGCACGCGCTCGCCCAAGGCCACCAAAAAAGGGTTTTTATCGTTGGCCTCAGCCTCGGCAGGCGGCTTGAGTGGGTCAGACCCATTTATAACGGTTAACCCTGATTCTTGCAATATAGTGCTTGACACGCTGTTTTCTCGGCTTTATCGTTCATACACGCACAATAATTCATATACCCAGGCTTGGCAAGCAATGCCCCCTGAGCACCGACCCGAGGCCCACATGACACCCGCCCTCTTGCGCGAGCAAATCGCTCAACTGACCGCCCAGATCGCTGGCCGCCCTCTGGACACAGACCTGGACCGCTGGCTGAACACCGAACACGGCCCCCACAGCGCCAGCTACGCCGACCTGCGCGCCAGCTGCGAGGCCGGTGTGGCCCAAGGTTGGCTGGCCAACCGTGAAGGCGGCGGCCTCAAGTACGGCCGCATCTTCAAGCCGGCCGATGAGCTGCACGGCTTTTCGGTGGACGTGGTCGACATGAAGGACGTGGCCGGCCCCCACCATGTGCACCCTGAAGGCGAGATCGACCTGATCATGCCCCTGGACGCAGGCGCCACCTTTGACGGCCGCCCTGCGGGCTGGCTGGTCTGCCCCCCCGACAGCGCCCACCGCCCCACCGTGAGCGCCGGCCGCGCCCTGGTGCTCTACCTGCTGCCCCAGGGCCGCATCGAATTCACCGCCTGAAAACCAAACTGGACGCGCCCATGACCGAATTGCTCCCCAACCACATGGCCGGCCGCTGGCAAACCGGCACAGGCGCTGGCGCCATGCTCTTTGACCCGGTGCTGGGCACCGAGCTCGTGCGCGTGGACGCCACCGGCCTGGACCTGGCCGCTGCCTTTGCCTTTGCGCGCCAGACCGGCGGCGCCGCCCTGAGGGCCCTGAGCTGCGCCCAGCGCGGCCAGATGCTGTCCGCCGTGGTGAAAGTGCTGCAAAGCCACCGCGACGCCTACTATGAGATCGCCACCGCCAACAGCGGCACCGTCAAAAACGACTCGGCCGTGGACATCGACGGCGGCATCTTCACCCTGGGCCATTACGCCAAGATGGGCCAAGGCCTGGGCGAGCAGCGACACCTGCTGGACGGCGAGCCCGCCGGCCTGGGCAAGGACCCGCTGTTCCAGTCCCAGCACGTGCTGGTGCCCACGCGCGGCGTGGCGCTCTTCATCAACGCCTTCAATTTCCCGGGCTGGGGCCTGTGGGAAAAAGCCGCCCCGGCCTTGCTCTCGGGCGTGCCCGTCATCATCAAGCCGGCCACTGCCACCGCCTGGCTCACGCAGCGCATGGTCAAGGACGTGGTCGATGCGGGCGTGCTGCCTGCGGGCGCGCTGTCGGTGATCTGCGGCTCCTCCAACGGCCTGCTCGACCAGCTCCAGCCTTTTGACGTGCTGTCCTTCACCGGCTCGGCCGACACGGCCGAGCTGATCCGCTCGCACCCGGCCGTCACGCGCCGCTCGGTGCGCGTGAACATCGAGGCCGACAGCCTGAACTCGGCCTGGCTCTTGCCCGGCGCCAGCGCCGAGGCCGTGGACCTGCTGGTCAAGGAGGTGGCGCGCGAGATGACCGTGAAATCCGGCCAAAAGTGCACCGCCATCCGGCGCGTGTTGGTGCCCGAGCAGCAGGCCGCCGAGATCGCCGCCGCGCTCAGCGCCAGCCTGGCCAAGACCACGGTGGGCAACCCGCGCCATGAGGCCGTGCGCATGGGTGCGCTGGTCAGCCGCGCGCAGCTGCTGGCCGTGCAGCAAGGGCTGGCGCTGCTCAAGTCCCAGGCCCAGGTGCTGCACGACGGCGCCACGCACGCCCTGGTCGATGCCGACCCGGCCGTGGCCTGCTGCGTGGGCCCCACCTTGCTGGGGCTCCAAGACGCGGCCGCCAGCGATGCCGCCGATCTGGTGCATGCGCACGAGGTCTTTGGCCCGGTGGCCACGCTGGTGCCTTACCGGGACAGCGCGCACGCTTTGGAGCTGATACGCCGCGGCCAGGGCTCGCTGGTGAGCTCGCTCTACGGCCAGGACCCTGTCGCGCTGGGCCGCGCCGCCTTGGAGCTGGCCGACAGCCACGGCCGCGTGCACATCATCACGCCCGACGTGGCGGCCCTGCACACCGGCCACGGCAATGTGATGCCGCAGTCGCTGCACGGCGGCCCCGGCCGCGCCGGCGGCGGCGGCGGCGGCGAGGAACTCGGCGGCGCGCGCGCGCTCCACTTCTACCACCGCCGCGCAGCCATCCAGGCCAGCACTGCGGTGCTGTCGCAACTCACGCCGGCAGCCTGAAGCCGCCAGCCCCACAAGCCCAACCTACAAACCCAACCTATAAGCCTTGCTGCTGAGACCGGCCACGCTTCGCCCAAGAAGCCTGTCCAGCACACTGAACCGCCAGAGGAAAGAGGAGACAAGCATGTTCAAACCCGCCTTCAAGCCCGCACCGGCCCAACCGCCTGCGCCGCCATCGACCTTTAATTTTGCGCAGCACCTGATCGAGGTGAACGGGCGGCACCCGGCCAAGACGGCCTTCATCGACGATGTCGGCACGCTCAGCTACGGCCAGCTGTCCGAGCGCGTGCGCCGCTTTGCCGCCGGCCTTCAGGCCTTGGGCCTGAGGCGTGAAGAGCGCGTGCTGCTGCTCATGCACGACAGCCGCGACTGGGCGGTGTGCTTTTTGGGCGCGCTCTACGCCGGCGTGGTGCCGGTGGCCGTGAACACCTTGCTGACGGCCGACGACTACGCCTACATGCTGCAGCACAGCCGCGCGCAGGCCGTGCTGGTCTCAGGCGCTTTGCTGAGCACGGTGCGCCAGGCCATGGGCCAGGGCGGGCACGAGGTCGCTCACCTGGTGGTCTCGCGTCCGGCCGGCGAGCTCGGCGAGAACGCGCAGGACATAGAGACCTTGATCGCAGCCCAAGCGCCGCTGGCGCACTGCGCGCCCACCGGCTGCGATGACCCCGGCTTTTGGCTCTACTCCTCGGGCTCCACCGGCCGGCCCAAGGGCACCACGCACACCCATGCCAACCTGTACTGGACGGCCGAGCTCTATGGCAAGTCCATCTTGGGCCTCAATGAAAAAGACATTTGCTTTTCAGCGGCCAAGATGTTCTTTGCCTATGGCTTGGGCAACGCGCTGACCTTCCCCTTGAGCGTGGGTGCCACCGTGGTGCTGATGGCCGAGCGGCCCACGCCCGAGGCCACCTTCCAGCGCTGGAAGGCGCACCAGCCCACCGTGTTCTTCGGTGCGCCCACGGGCTTTGCCGGCATGCTGGCCTCGCCCCACCTGCCGGCCAAAAGCGAGATTGCGCTGCGCCTGTGTTCGTCGGCCGGCGAGGCGCTGCCGGCCGAGCTGGGCGAGCGCTTTACGGCGCACTACGGCGTGGAGATCATCGACGGCATAGGTTCCACTGAAATGCTGCACATCTACCTGTCCAACCAGCCCGGCCGGGTGCGCTACGGCACCACCGGCTGGCCGGTGCCGGGCTACGAGGTCGAGCTGCGCGGCGAGGACGGCCAGGCCGTGCCCGACGGCGAGCCGGGCGAGCTCTTCATCCAGGGCCCGAGCGCGGCGCTGATGTACTGGGGCAACCGCGCCAAATCCCGAGAAACCTTCCAGGGCGGCTGGACCAAGAGTGGCGACAAGTACGTGCGCAACGCCGACGGCAGCTACACCTATTCGGGCCGCAGCGACGACATGCTCAAGGTCAGCGGCATCTATGTCTCACCCTTCGAGGTCGAGGCCACCTTGGTGCAGCACCCGGCGGTGCTCGAAGCGGCCGTGATCGGCATGACAGATGGCGAGGGCCTGACCAAGACCAAGGCCTTTGTGGTCCTCAAGAACGGTCAAGCCGTGGACGAGGCCACGCTCAAGGCCTTTGTGAAGGAGCGCCTGGCGCCCTACAAATACCCGCGCATGATCGAGTTCCTGGACGAGCTGCCCAAGACCGCCACCGGCAAGATACAGCGCTTCAAGCTGCGCGAACGTGATGCGGCTGCACCGCCCACCCAGGCCAGCGACAAGGCCCGCAGCTGATGGCCGGCCATGAGTGAGTCACCCACACCCCAGGCAGACACTCTCTGGGTCACGGTTGCCTTTGCAGACCGCCAGTTGCGCCTGGAATACCAATGGCTGGGCCGCGCCCACACAAACGCACCCCTGATGGTTTTTTTGCACGAGGGCTTGGGTTCGGTGTCCATGTGGCGCGACTTTCCGGCGCAACTGTGCCAGGCACTGGGCTGCCGGGGCCTGGTGTATTCGCGCCCCGGCTACGGCCAGTCCACCCCCAGGCAGGCGCACGAGGCCTGGACGAGCGACTTCATGCACCGCCAGGCCCTGGAGGTGCTGCCCGCCTTGTTGAAGGCCTTGGAGGTGAGCGAGCCGGTGTGGCTCTTCGGTCACAGCGACGGCGGCTCTGTCGCGCTGATTGCGGCAGCGCAACGCCCTCGCTTGGTGGCCGGTGCCATCGTGCTGGCGCCGCACATCATGGTGGAAGAAATCTCGCGGTGCACCATCGCCCAGGCCCAAGAGGCCTACCTGCACAGCGGGCTGCGCGGCAAACTCGCCCGCCACCATGCCGACCCCGACTCGGCCTTTTGGGGCTGGAGCCGCGCGTGGCTGGACCCGGCTTTTGAAAACTGGTCCTTGGAAGCCGAGCTGGCCCACATCACTTGCCCCCTGCTGGCCGTGCAGGGCCTGGACGACGACTACGGCACGCTGGCGCAGATTCACGGCATTGCCGAGCGCGCGCCACAGACCGAGTTGCTGGAACTGGCCAACTGCGGCCACTCGCCTCACCGCGATCAGGCGGCGGCGCTGACGGCGCGCGTGCTCGCGTTTTACAAGCGCCATGCGCCCGCCTGACTGACTGACTGACTGGGTCAACAATGTGGACACGACGCGTGCAGCTTTAGCCAAGCCCCATCAACCTCGCTGTGATGGTTTATACCGAGCGCTCGAAAGGGCCTCACGTGATCTCGCTGCGAAAGGCAGGAAAACATGAAGCACGCTACTACCGCCAAGTTGCCAAAGAAAACCTCGGCTAAGGTCAACGACCCGGACAATCCAGCATGGACGGAGGACATGCTGGGTGCGCCTGTGCTCAAGCGTGGCCGCGGCCCGCAGGCGACACCCACGAAGGTTCTCACCTCTGTCCGTTTGGATGCGGATATTTTGGCGTTCTTCAAGTCGAAGGGGGCTGGCTATCAGTCGCGGATCAATGAGGCGCTTCGCAAGGAAGTGGAGAGGCATTTAATTGGTCGTGCATGAGCGCCAACGCGCAAGCGCGTCTCTGCTTGACTTCGACCTTAGCCGGACAAACAAGCACCTTCGGCGCTCACCTACACAAAGAATCGGCACCACCTGAAAGCCGAAAAGACTGACTAGATTACTTTTTGAAAACCCTTTGTCGAACAGGAAACCTATGTCAAATTTCGAAAAAGCCATACGCCCTTACGTGACTCAAGAGATCCAGCAGGCAAAGCTACGTTGGGCTACAGGTCAACGAGATCAAGCATTTCGTCATCTGGAGCGTGCTCACGTTCTTGGGCAGTCCTCCACGGTGCAACACGTGCGGACACACTGGCACATGTTCGTTTGGGGGATTTGCAGCAAATCATTCCGGGAGGCTCTTGGCCAAGTTGTCCGCATGTTCGGGGCTGCCACTAAGACAGCCATTGGCCTCGTGCCTTCGGGTAACACTGGTGGCTCAAACGTCAGCCCATTTAAACCCCTACCCGTGCCCCAAGATCTGGCCGCAATTCTGGCATCGGCCAAGCTGTCCAGCCGGTAATGCCTAACCCCGTCGAGCCGCCCTTTCACAGCGGGTAGTCAACTTTAAACGCGATCCACAACATGGCAAAAAATTCTGTTCAAAGTCTGCTTGAAGACACCCGTCTGGTGAGTGAGCAAAATTATGAAGTCGTCAAAGCCGTTCGTGCCTTGGTGAAAAAGACCATGGAATCAACGTCGGAAGAAATCAAATACGGCGGCATCCTGTTCACTTCAGGCGTTCAGTTTGCTGGGGTCTTCGCCTACAAAACGCATGTCACCGTCGAATTCCGAAACGGCGCAAAAATCATTGACCCTTTCGGGTTTCTTGAAGGGACAGGAAAGGGGCGTCGACACGTCAAGTTGATGTCCGTTGCTCAGATCAAGGATAAAAAGTTGGCGGCATATTTATCGCTGGCTTTACAGGCCACCCAACAGGACAACGCATGAAACTCGGCTACACCATCATCTACGTTCCTAATGTCGCTGCATCTTTGACGTTCTTTGAAGACGCATTTGGTCTGTCGCGCCGCTTTCTCCATGAGTCGGGTGACTATGGTGAACTTGAAACCGGAGAAACAACACTCGCCTTCGCATCGCACGGACTAGGGAATTCGAATTTTCCTGCGGGTTTTGTCGCTGCCAGTGAATCCAGCAAACCCCTTGGCGTCGAAATTGCGTTGGTGACGCCGTCTGTTGTCGAGGCGCACGCCAAAGCCCTGGCCGCTGGGGCTACCGAGTTGAAAGAACCTGAAACGAAGCCATGGGGGCAAGTTGTCTCTTACGTCCGCTGCCCTGATGGAACTTTGGTCGAAATTTGCTCGCCTGTAGGGGGCTAAGCTGCGGCCTTACTTCATCCCAACCGCCGATACCCCCACCAAACCCGCATCCCCGTGGTGATGGCACACAGTGCAGCAAACCCATAAGCCAACACCGCAAAGTGTTCAGGCCAGATGCACATGGCGGCAAAGACGGTGATGGTCTCGGTGGCTTCGGTCAAGCCACCCAAGAAGTAAAAGCTTTTGCCCGGCAAGGCGGTGTCCGTCAGGCCGCGTTTTTCGGCCAAAGCAGCAAACGCCAAAAAGCTGCTGCCGGTGCCGATGAAGCTGGCCAGCAGTGCGGCGGCGGGCAGGGCGTTGGTGGCGGGGTTGGCCACCGCAAAGGCCAGGGGGATGGCGGCGTAGAACACGAAGTCGAGCGCGATGTCCAGGAAGCCGCCGGCGTCGGTGGGTTGGGTCAGGCGGGCCACGCTGCCGTCCAGGCCGTCGAGCAAGCGCGAGGCCAGCAGCAGCGCCAAGCCCCACCACCACGCTTGCAGCGCAATGGCCACGGCGGCGGCCATGCCGATGGCAAAGCCCAGCCAGGTCAGCGCATCGGCGCTGACGCCTACGCGCACCAAACCGCGTGCGGCGGCATTCAGTGCGGGGCGCAAGAGGGTTTGGGCGCGGCGGTCAAACATGGGCTTGGTTTTCTTCGGTAGTGGCGCGCAAGTGCAGCACGCGCTGCGGATCGGCCACGTCTTGTTCGTCGTGGGTGACCAGCACCACCGGGATTAACACCATTGGCACGCAACGCCATTCCGTCGCGCCCCATGACTGCGGCAAGCCGCGGGCTTGGAATCCGAAAAAAACCTCAAGCAACAAGCGTCATACCCGCGTGTTTGGAAGCCTTGACATCAAAGGTCAACACCTGCGTGCAACCCGCGCCTGAGGCGACTGCTTGGCATCGTCTTGCATGATGTAGCGCACCAACACATTGGTATCGATTCAAATCATCGCGCCGCAGCTCCGCGCCTGGCCATCTCGGCATTCATCGCCTCGATGGAAACCGTTTTCTTGACCGGACCAAACATGCCTTCGAGCTCGATGACTTCCTGGGTCGCGGCCACCCACTCATAGCGCCCCGGCGCGATCCGCACGAACTCCACCCTGTCGCCCGCATCGACTTTCAGGTCCTTGCGAACCTCTGCGGGAATCGTGATCTGGCCTTTTGTCGTCAGCGTCGCTGTGGTCATAAGGTTTCCTTCGCCTCAACTTTTCTTACTTTAAGTGAGGTGTTTTAAGACTGCCAAGCAACAAGCCACATGCAGCCCAGCCCAATGTCGGTCTTTGATCGACAACAAAATGAGTTGAAAAGCATTGCAAATGAGCTGGCAGAGATGTATACTATGATATATATCATCTGGTAAAGAGGCCGCCATGTCACAGACCGCCAAACTGTTCGTCAATGGACGAAGCCAAGCCGTCAGGCTGCCCGCTGCGTTTCGTTTTGACACGCAAGAAGTATTTATCCGCAAAGACCCTGTCACGGGTGACGTCATCTTGTCGCGCCGTCCAGATGATTGGACCGACTTTTTGACGGCCACCGACCGGCTCCAAGTGCCTGAGGACTTTTTGAGTTCTGCCGAGCGTCTCCGACATGGTCATGAAGACGCTAAAGAACGTGACCCTTTCGAATCGATGTCCGACCAGAATGACCACTGAGCCTAAACCCGGCAGTTGGCCACTTGCTTCCGCTTCAAACACTTTATGAATCTAACACTTGCGCCCACGACGGTCTTCACCTCAGGGGTGAAAGCGCTGCACGACCGCAGGTCTGCCGCTTCAGGCCTCTGGCGTTGTTGCTCGCACCCCCCGGACAGGCAGTCCGGGGGGCACTCGCGCCTAGCCACAGACCTGCTTCGTCAGCCCCTCGGTCGCGCCCAAATGCCGGATTTAGGCTGAGCCAGCACATCATGTCGATTTACATGCTGGACACCAACACCGTGAGCTATGCGATCAAACGCCAGCCCCAGGTCATACAAAGATTGCTTGCGGTGCCCATGCACAGCATGTGCATATCTGCCATCACCGCAGGCGAATTGGCATTTGGTTTGGCCAAGCGACCGCAAGCCCTTGCTTTGAAAGTTGCCGTGCAAGCATTTTTGCAAAATGTCGAGGTGCTGCCTTGGGACCATGGAGTGGCTCTAAGCTACGGAACGCTGCGCGCCAAATTGCAAAACAAGGGCACACCACTGTCGCCCTTGGACACGCAGATTGCGGCGCATGCAATGCACGTCAAAGCCACCTTGGTCAGCAGCGACAAAGCTTTTTCACATGTGGATGGTCTCGTGATCGAGGACTGGGGCAAGGCTTAGCGTTGAACACCTCGGTTTGACATGGGGTCTGGTCAGACCCACCTGATCAATCAGTGCTTGAATGTCCAAGCTCAGCCCTTGTCCAAGCGCACATGAAACCGCGGATGAATCCGCGCCACCATGGGGCCGGTCGGGTCCCAGGCCAGGCAGCCGCCCAGGGGCATGGGCGGGCGGCTGTCGTCTGCGTTGACTTGCTTGATGCGCAATGACAGGCTTTGAATGGCCACCGTGCCCATGTTCATGAGCAGCTCGCGCAGGTGGGCGCAGCCCTGAACCTTGCCTAAGCGCTCCTCAATGGCCAGGCGCCAGCCCTTGCGCATGGAGCAGCCGATCATGCGGCGCATGGGCTCGCGGGCGGCCTGGCATTCGCCGTGGGGCGCGTGGTCCATGGCCACCTCCAGCTCGTGCACGATGAACTGCATGTCAATGCTCACTCGCAAACGCATGCCGTGCAGTGGCTGGTCTGCCGCCAACGGCCCTTCGCCTTCCAACTCTATGTCGAACGGTTTGGTGTCCAGCAGCGTGGCCTCCAGGTCGAACAAGCCGTCTGGGCGCTCATAGCCTTGGTAGTGGACTTGGCGGGTGTGGAGCAGCTGGCGGTCGGGAACGGGCGGGCGCATGGCACTCCTGAAGGCTTGGAAAGCCTCAAGTATGAAAGAGCTTGCCGCTCCAGTCGCGCGCGCAGGTGACAGCGGCGGCTGGATGCGGCCAAACTCTGCTTACTTCATCTCAAGCCGCGTCGGGCTGCTGCATGGGCGCGGCCTGCTGGAAGGCGGGCAGTTGCATGCAGGCCGCATCGACGGCCGCAATCAGCGGCCAGCGGGCCATGTCGACCTTGAAACGGCGGGCACTTTCCACCTGCGGTACCAGGTAGACATCAGCCAGCCCCGGCTGGCCGCCAAAGCAAAAGCTGCCGCGCAAGCTGTCGGCCGCCAGCAGGGCTTCGAGGGCGTCAAAGCCAGCCGCTATCCAGGTGGCGCACCAGGCGTTGATGGTGGCCTCGTCGGTCTTGAGCTGGTGGCGCAAGTGCTCCAGCACGCGGCGGTTGTTCAAGGGGTGGATGTCGCAGCCGACGATGGCGGCCAGCGCCCGAACATGGGCGCGCTGCTCGGGGTCTGTGGGCAGCAGCGCGGGGCTGGGGTGGCGCTCTTCCAGCCACTCAATGATGGCGGGCGACTGGATCATGACGCGCTCGCCATCGACCAGCGCGGGCACCAGGCCTTGCGGGTTGAGGGCCTTGAACTCGGGCTGCAGGTGCTGCTCGGTGCGCAGGTCCACGGCCACATAGTCCACCGGTAGGCCCTTGAGATTGAGCGCAATGCGCAAGCGGTGTGAAGTGCCGCTGCGGAAAAAGTTATAGAGCTTCATGGTTGGCTCACGCGGCAGCGCCAATGCTCAAGGACAGCTCGGCCACACCCGCCACGCGGCCGGTGATTTTGTCGCCAGGCACCACGGCGCCCACGCCTTCGGGGGTGCCGGTGTAGATGATGTCGCCGGGCTGCAGGTGGTAGTAAAGCGAGAGGTCTTCAATGATCTCGCGGATGTTCCAGATCAGCTTGTCCACATTGGAGTTTTGCTTGGTCTGGCCATTGACTTCAAGGGCAATGGCGGCGTCTTCCATGACCACGCCGGGCATGGGCACGATCTCTGAGCACACGGCCGACTCTTCAAAGTCTTTGCCCAAGTCCCAAGGGCGGCCCTTGTCGCGGGCAATCAGCTGCAGGTCGCGGCGCGTCATGTCCAGGCCGACGGCGTAGCCGTAAATGAGCTTGTGCGCGTCAGCGGCCTTGACCTTGAAGCCGGCCTCACCAATGGCCAGCACCAGCTCCATTTCAAAGTGGTAGTTCTTGGTTTCGGGCGGGTAGGCCACGGTGGCGCCAGAGTGCACCAAGGTGGTAGGTGTTTTGGTGAAGTAAAACGCGCGCTCGACCGACTTGTCCACCGGGCGGCCCATTTCAATGGCGTGGGCATGGTAGTTGCGGCCCACACAAAAAATGCGCTTGACGGGGTAGCGCTCTTCAAGGCCACGAATGGGCAGGGAGGGCACGGGGGCGGGGGGAAAGAGGTAGGTGGTCATGGTTTTTTGAAGGTGATGGTTTTTTGCAGGAGCCAGCCTGCAGGAGATCCATCCGGCATCAAGCCCGGGGAATCGCTTGCAGGCAAGCTCCTACAAAGAAAAAGAGATACAGGGGAAGGGGTTCAGGCGCGGACTTCGTAAACACCGAGTTTGCGGTGCAGGGGCGACTCGTCGGCCATGAACAAAAAGGCCGCTTCGGTGGCCGAGAGGTTGCGCAGCGTCACCGGGGTGTAGCCGGGGGCGCAGCAGGTGTCGGCCGACTGCAAGGTAAAGCGGTGCGCGTCAATCTGCACTTCGCTTTGGCCTTCAATTTGGTGGAACACGCAGGCCGGCGAGCGGGCAGGCAGCTGCAGGGTTTGGCCGGGGCGCAGCATGAGCGCGTAGTAGCCCAAGATGTTTTCGGCGTCTTCGCCGGTCTCGGGGTTCACGTAGGTCACTTGCACGCAATCGAGTGCGGCATCGTTGGCGGCCATGGCTTCGAGTGCGCCCTTGGCATCGGCCCAGGGGTAGCGCAGCATGGGGTAGCGCTTGCCGCTGCGCTGGAACACCGGGGTGGGCATGACACCGCCACGGGCATAGGCTTTGTAGCCCTCGCCGGCCTTGATGGTTTGGCGGTCGCCATTGACGTGGTAGGACGCCTCCATGTAGTACACCAGGGGCAGGTCCAGCACGTCCAGCCAGATCACGGGGTCCACACCGTCGTGGCCGTGCTCGTGCCACAGGCCCGTGGGCGTGAGGATCAAATCGCCGCGGCTCATGGGGCATTTCTCGCCGTCCACCGTGGTGTAGGCGCCTTCGCCTTCCACAATCATGCGCACGGCATTGGGCGTGTGGCGGTGCGAGGGCGCCCACTCGCCGGGCATCAGCAGCTGCATGCCCAGGTAAATCGCGGCGCTGGCCTGCATTTTTTCAAGGCCGTGGCCAGGGTTGGCCAGCACCAGCACGCGGCGCTCGGCTTTTTCAATGGGCGTGAGCTCGCCGGCGCGCAGCAGCAGCGGCTTGATGGCCTGGTAGGACCAGTGCGTGGGCGCTGTTTTGCGCGTGGGAACGTGCGGCGGCAGCACGCCGCGCAGGCTGGGCCACAGGGGCACCAGGTTCTGCTCGGTGAGGCGCTCGCGGTATTCCAGGGGCAGGTCTTCAAGGCGGCCAAGGTCGTTCATGGGAGGTCTCCGTGATTAATTTTTAAGCGTGAGCGGGTTGCTCAGTGTGCACTGGCGCAGGGGCAGTGACTGCGGCAGAAGGCATAGGTTCGGCCAGGCAGTTGCCCACGTTCCAGCCGTACAGCCAATCCACCGCGTCGTAAAAGCGTTCGGCCGAGCGGCCGCGCCACAGGTCGTTGCGCACCAAGCGCTCCACGCCCTTGGCATGGTAGATGCGACCCATCTCGCGGCCAGACAAAACAATGCGCGCCGTGCGGGCCACGCGCGAGCGCTGGTAGAGCTCCAGTGCCAAGGCCCAGTCGTTGCCGTGCGCGCGCAGGGCCTCGCCCAGGGTGACGGCGTCTTCCAGCGCCATGCAAGCGCCTTGCGCCATGTACTGGGTGGTGGGGTGGGCGGCATCGCCCAGCAAGGTGACGCGGCCAAACGTCCACTGGCCAATGGGCTCGCGGTCGGCGGTGGCCCAGCGCTTCCAGCTTTTGGGCAGGTCAATGAGCTGGCGGGCCATGGGCACGATGCCGTCAAAGTAGCTTTGCACCTCTTCTTTGCTGCCCTCGGTCACGCCCCACTCTTCGGGCTGGCGGCTTTGGAAGGTGACCACCACGTTGTATTGCTCGCCGCCGCGCAAGGGGTAGTGCACCAAGTGGCAGTGGGGGCCCACCCAAATGCTGGCGGCATTCCATTTGAGCTCGTCAGGAAATTCATGTTTGTCGACCACGGCGCGGTAGACCACATGGCCAGTCACGCGGGCCGGATCGCCCACCAGCTGCTGGCGCACCGCCGACTTGACGCCATCAGCGCCTATGAGCGCTTGGCCTTGGTAGGCCTTGCCGTGCTGGTCGTAAATGGTGACGCTGTGCGCGTCTTGCTCCAGGCGATTGATGTGCGTGCTGGTGAACACCTCCACCTGGCCGGTTTTCATGGCACCTGCAAACAAGGCGTTGTGCACGTCGGCGCGGTGGATCACGGCATAGGGGTTGCCAAAACGCTGGCGAAAGGCCTCGCCCGTGGGGATTTTGCCGACCTGGTAGCCGTCCACCGCGTCGTGCATGACCATGAAGTCGGTGTACACCGCGAGCTGGCGGGTGGTCTCGCCCACGCCCAGCGCGTCAAAGGCATGAAAACCATTGGGGCCGAGCTGCACGCCGGCGCCGATTTCGCCAATCTCGGGCGATTGCTCAAACACCTGAACCCGAAAGCCCTGGCGCACCAGGGCCAGGGCCGCCGCAATGCCGCCAATGCCGCCGCCTGCCACCAGCACGGGCAGCGCGCTTGTTTGTGCCGTCATTTGAAAGTCTCCTTGTTCACCATCAAGGCGCAAATAATAAGCATGCATATCTTTCGCGTCAAGCTGGGGCACCGTCACAATGGTTCTATGACCACGCCCAGCCTGCACCCTTACGAGCAACTCACCCCCGACGTGGTGCTCGACGCCCTGGCCCAGGTGGGTCTGTTTGGCGACGGTCGGCTGACGGCTTTGTCGAGCTACGAAAACCGGGTCTACCAGGCCAGCTTGGAAGATGTGGACGCGGATGCAGGCGCGGGCACCGGCTTGGCTGCGGGCGACAAGGTGGTGCTCAAGTTCTACCGCCCTGGGCGCTGGAGCGAAGCGCAAATTCTGGAAGAGCACGCGTTTGCCGCCGAGCTGATGGCCGCCGAGATTCCCATGGTCGGTCCCTTCCAGCTGCAAGGCGGCACGCTGCACCAGCACGCCGGCTTTGCTTTTAGCGTCTCGCCCCGCCGGGGCGGGCGCCGGCCCGAGTTGGAAGACCTGAGCGTGCTCGAATGGATAGGCCGCTTGCTCGGCCGCATCCACCGCGTGGGGGCGGTGCGGCCGTTTGCCCACAGGCCCGCGCTCAACCCGGCCACCTTTGGCCACGCCAGCGCCCAAGTGCTGCTGGACGGTGAGCACCTGCCGCTGGACATGGCTTCGCGCTGGGAGCGGGCCTTTGCCGAGGCCATGCAGGTGGCCAGCGGCGTGTGGGACGAGGTGCACAGCCTGGATGGGCTGCAGCTCATACGCCTGCACGCCGACTGCCACCCAGGCAACATCCTCTGGACCCCCGAAGGCTCAGCCGGCGCCGGCCCGCATTTTGTGGACCTGGACGACGCCCGCAGCGGTCCGGCCGTGCAGGACCTGTGGATGTTGCTGTCTGGCGAGCGGGGGCAGCAGTTGCAGCAATTGGGCGCGCTGGTGGACGGCTACGAGGAATTTGGCGAGCTCGACAGGCGCGAACTGCGGCTCATTGAGGTGCTGCGCACGCTCAGGCTGGTGCACTACAGCGCCTGGCTGGCCCAGCGCTGGACAGACCCGATTTTCCCCATCAACTTTCCCTGGTTTGGTTCCAGCGACTACTGGAGTGGACAGGTGGACATGCTGGTCGATCAAACCGAGGCCATGCAAGCGGCGGCCTTGGTGGCCTGAAGAAGACTCTCGGTTTTCTGACTTTGTAGGCGCTGGCCTGCCGGCGATTGTTGGCGCGAGGACATGAACGTGTTTCGCCACGAATCGCCAGCAGGCTGGCTCCTACAAAATGCATTAATTGGGGTCAGATACAGATTTCCTAAAATGGTTTTCGGTTTTCTGACTTTGTAGGAGCTGGCCTGCCGGCGATTGTTGGCGTGAGGACATGAACATGTTTCGCCACGAATCGCCAGCGGCTGGCTCCTGCAAAAATGCATTTGAGGTATCCCGCGCCCTTCAACGCGGTGTCACACGCCGCCGTTATATTAATCTCAACAATTTTGGAAGCACTACCATGACACTGAACCGCCGACGCTTTCACCAACTGCTGACCACCAGCCTGGCGCTGCCATCGGTCGCTTTTAACGCGCATGCCAACAAGTTCCCCGAGCGGGCCATCCGCATCGTGGTTCCCTTTGCGCCTGGCGCGGGCACAGACGCCATGGGCCGCCTGGTGGCGTCCAAACTGGCCGAGTTGCTCAAGGTCAGTGTGGTGGTGGACAACCGCAGCGGTGCTTCAGGGGCGCTGGGCGCGCAAGAGGTGGCCCGGGCCGAGCCCGATGGCCACACCCTGCTGCTGGCCGCTGCCCCCTTCACCACGGTGGCAGCGGCCTTGCCATCTGCGGGCTACGACCCCCTGGGCGGCTTTGCACCTGTGGGCATGATCGCCCACGGCCCCTTGGTGTGGGTGGTGCCCGTGAGCCTGCCCGCCAATACCTTGCCCGAGCTGATTGCGCTGGCCAAGGCCAAGCCTGGCGCGCTCAATTACGGCTCGGCCGGGGTGGGCGGCATCAACCACTTGGTGCTCGAATCGCTCAAAGCCCGCACTGGCACCTTCATCACCCACATTCCCTACCGGGGCATTGCGCCCGCCACGCTGGACACCCTGTCGGGCCAGCTGCAGTTGCTCACGGGCACCATCCCTGCTCTGGCGCCTTACATCCGCGAGGGCAAGCTCAAGGCCTTGGCTGTGACCAGCCCTGAGCGCAGCCCGGCGCTGCCGCAGGTGCCCGGCATGCGCGAGGCGGGCATGGCCGACTTCAATGTGCTGAACTACTTTGCGCTGGTGGCCCCCAAAGGCACGCCAGAGCCGGTGGTGCAGCAACTCAACACCGCCTTGGCCCAGGTGGTGCAAATGCCCGATGTCAAAGAGCGCTTGGACCGCGACGCGCTGGTGCCAGCCGCCGGCAGCCCCGTGGCACTGAGCCAGTTTTTGCAACGTGACTTGGCCGGCTGGAAGCAGGTGGTGGCCAAGCAGGGGCTCAAGATAGACGCGTTTTAAGGCGCCAGCCCCGCGCAAGCACACATGGGCTTGCGCCTCCGTTTGCCACCAGAAATAACCACCCATGGGCAGGCCGCTGCTGGGCCCGCCCGTGGGCGGCTTCACAGAAAAGTAAATAATTGGATTGAGGGCAAGTCCATTGCAGCGGCTTGGGCCACGCACGCCCCACCCCCACTTTTAGGAGACACACATGCAACGCCAACAATTTGTCCGCTCAACCCTGGCCCTGCTGGGCCTGGCCGCCGTGATGGCGCAAACCCCCGCCAGCGCCCAGGCTTACCCCAACCGTCCCGTGAAAATCGTGGTGCCTTTTGCCACGGGCGGTCCGGCCGACGTGTATGCGCGCTTTATGGCGCAGCGCTTGGGCGATGCCCTGGGCCAAAGCTTTGTGGTGGACAACAAGCCAGGTGGCGGCTCGGTGATTGGCACCGATCTGGCGGCCAAGGCGCCTGCCGACGGCTACACCTTGCTGATGATGAGCAACACCCACACCGTCAATGAAACTCTGATCCCGAACAAACCTTTTCAGCTGATGCGCGATTTTGTGGGCGTGGCCCCCATCAATTACTCCGACCTGGTGCTGGTGGCCCACCCCAGCGTGCCAGCCAACAACCTGCGCGAGTTGCTGGCCCAGGCCAAGGCCAACCCAGGCAAGATGAACTACGCGTCTTCCGGCCCCGGCACGCCCTACCACATGGCCGGCGAGCTGCTCAAAAGCATGGCGTCCATTGACGTGGTGCACGTGCCCTACAAAGGCAGCTCAGGCGCGCGCACCGACATCCTGGCCGGCCAGGTGCAGATCATGTTCGACGCCATCACCACCATGACCGAGCAGGTCAAAGCCGGCAAGGTCAAGGCCCTGGCCACCAGCGGCCGCACCCGCTCCGACGTGCTGCCCGATGTGCCCACCCTGAGCGAGGCAGGCGTGCCCGGCTACGAGGCCACCATTTGGCTGGGCCTGATGGCCCCCAGAGGCACGCCGCAAGAGGTGGTCAACAGGCTCAACGAGGCCGTGGGCAAGATTGTGGGCGCGCCCGAGCAAAAGCAGCAGTGGAGCAAGCAAGGCGCGGTGCCCATGGTCATGAACCCGACCGCCTTCACCCGCTACTTGAACGAGGACATTGCCAAGTGGTCCACCGTGATCAAGACCGCCAACATCAAGCTTGATTGAAGCTGTCCATGAACGCCTTGCATGTGCTCAGCGGCGGCGCCGCCAATGGCTTGGTCAGCCGCGTCCAGCCCCGGTTCACCGCCCTCACGGGGCTGACCATCGCGGGCACCTTCAGTGCCGTGGGCCAGATGAAGGACGCGCTGCTCGCGGGCCAGCCTTGCGACCTCATCATCTTGTCCGAAGCCCTGATTACCGAGCTGATGGCCGCTGGCCACCTGCAGCCCGGCAGCGCCACCCGCTTAGGCTCAGTCAAAACCGGGGTGGCCGTGCCCCAGGGCATGGCCTCGCCGGAGGTCAGCCACGAGGCGGGCCTGCGCCAAGCGCTGCAAGCGGCCCAAGCGGTCTACATCCCCGATCCGGTCAAGTCGACCGCGGGCATTCACTTCATGAAGGTCCTCAAAGCCTTGGGGCTGGAGGCTGAGCTGGCACCCTGGCTCAAGGCCTTTGCCAACGGCCAAACGGCCATGGCCGCCATGGCGGCGGATGCGGCGGCGGGCCACACAGGTCTGCTGGGCTGCACGCAAGTCACCGAAATTTTGAACACCGCTGGCGTGCAACTGGCCGGCTTGCTGCCTGCCAGTTTGGAGCTGTCAACGGTCTACACCGCTGCCGTGGTGCAGGGCTCGGCGCAGGCCTTGCCCGCAGCGCAGCTGTGCACCATGCTGGCCGACGAAGAGGCTGCACCTGTGCGGGCGGCCTGCGGCTTTTCCTGAAGCGGCAGCTCTTTGCAGGCGTTGGCCTGCAAGCGATTCTCGGCCTGCGGCCATGGCCACATGTCGCCACGATTCGCTGGCAGGCCAGCTCCTACAAAGACCCGTCTGAACTCTTCTGCAGGAGCTTGCCTGCAAGAGATTCCCTGCCTGCGGCCATGCCACATGTCGCCACGATTCGCTGGCAGGCCAGCTCCTACGAAGACCAGCCTGAACGCTTCTGTAGGCGCTTGCCTGCAAGCGATTCTCGGCATGCGGTCATGCCCGTTTTTCACGACGAATCGTCGGCAGGCCTGCTCCTACAAAAAGACAGCCCGGGGGCAAGACTTCAACTTCCCAGCAACTCGGCCAGGTGCTCCATATCGCGCGCATGCACATCGTTGCGAGGCACCGGTGACACATCTTTGGGGTTCAAAGCGCCAAACTCCAGCGGCCGCTCAATGTAGGCCGTTTGCAGGCCACAGGCGCGGGCGGCGTCCAGGTCATCTTGGTGGGCCGCGCAGAGCATGACCTCCTCGGGGGCCACGTCAAACACCTGGGCCACCCCCAAGTAGGTGGCGGGGTCTGGCTTGTAGGCGCGAAAGACCTCGGCCGACAAAATGCAGTCCCAGGGCAGACCGCAACGCTTGGCCATGTTCGTGAGCAAGCCAATGTTGCCGTTGGACAGGGGCGTGAGGGTGTAGCGCGCTTTGAGGCGCTGCAAACCCGCCACGCTGTCGGGCCAGGCGTCCAACCGGTGCCAAGCGCGGTTGAGGTGCTGGCGCTGCATGTCATCCAGGTGCGCCAGGCCAAAACGCGGCAACAGCTCATCAAGGATGAGGCGGTGCAGCTCGTCCAGCCGCGTCCAGCCCAGCTCGCCCGAGCGCACGCGCTGCATGGTCGGCTGGTAGCCCGCCCGCCAGGCCAGGGCAAAGGCGTTGCCATCCACCTGGGGCGCCAGCGCTTGGATCTCGCGGGCGATGCTGCCGTGCCAGTCGACAACCGTGCCGAACACGTCAAAAGCCAAAATGCGGGGGGCAGGGCGCTTCATGCGTGGGCCTTCAAAAAAACCCCGCCCACTTTAGAGTGAGGCGGGAGTGTTCAGCTAAGGCGGTGATGGCTTGACCAACGCCAAAGAAGAGGCGTCACTTCTTTCAGGCCAGCATGGCATTGACGCGGCGCACATAGGCGGCCGGGTCCTCAGGCAAGCCGCCTTCGGCCAGCAGGGCTTGGTCAAACAGAAAGTGCGCAAAGTCCTCAAACTGCGTGCTGGCGGCTTCAATTTTTTTGACCAGCGGGTGCGCCGCGTTGACCTCCAAAATCGGTTTGACGCTGGGCGCGCTTTGGCCAGCGGCCTTGAGCATGCGGGCCAGCTGCATGGACATGCCGCCGTCTTGCACCACCAGGCAGGCGGGCGAGTCCACCAAGCGCGTGGTGGCGCGCACGTCGGAGGCCTTGTCTTTGAGCGCTTCTTTGAGCCGCTCCAGCATGGGCTTGAACTGGACTTCGGCCTCTTCGGCGGCTTTTTTCTCGTCCTCGTCTTGCAGCTTGCCCAGGTCCACCTGGCCTTTGGCCACCGACTGCAGGGGCGTGCCGTCGAACTCGTTCAAAAAGGACAGCGCCCACTCGTCGACCCGGTCGCTCATGAGCAGCACCTCCAGGCCTTTTTTGCGGAACAGCTCCAGGTGCGGGCTGCTCTTGGCGGCCATTTGGGTGTCGGCCGTGACGTAGTAAATCGCCTCTTGGCCTTCCTTCATGCGCGCCTTGTAATCGGCCAGGCCCACGCTCACGGCGTCGGTGGTGGTGGACGCAAAGCGCAGCAGCTTGGCAATGCGCTCGCGGTTGGCAAAGTCTTCGCCCAAGCCCTCTTTGAGCACGGCGCCGAACTCGGCATAAAAGGCTGCAAATTTGTCGGCCTCGTTGGCCGCCAAGTCCTCAATCATGGACAGCACGCGGCGGGTGTTGCCCTCGCGGATGGCTTTGACGGCGCGGCTTTCTTGCAACAACTCGCGCGAGACATTGAGCGGCAAATCGGCCGAATCGACCACGCCTTTGACAAAGCGCAGGTACACCGGGAGCAGGGCCTCGGCCTCGTCCATGATGAACACGCGCTTGACGTAGAGCTTGACGCCCGCGGCTTTGTCGCGGTTGTACAAGTCCATGGGCGCCTTGGACGGCAAAAACAAAAGCTGGGTGTACTCGGCCGCGCCTTCCACACGGTTGTGCGTGGTGGCCAGCGGGGCCTCGTGGTCGTGGCTGATTTGTTTGTAAAACTCGTCGTACTGCTCTTGGCTGATGTCTTTTTTAGGCCGCGTCCATAAGGCGGTGGCTTGGTTGACCGTCTCCCACTCACCCGTGGCCACCATTTCGCCGGGCTGGTCGTTCTCGCCCTCTTTCCACTCCTCTTTGGGCATGAGGATGGGCAGCGAAATGTGGTCGGAGTACTTGTTGATGATGCCCTTGAGCTTCCAGGCGTTCAGGTAATCGGCCGCGTCGTCTTTGAGGTGCAGCGTCACGCTGGTGCCGCGCTCGGCACGGCTGATGTCGTCCACCTCAAAGTCGCCCGTGCCCTGGCTGGTCCAGCGCACGCCTTGCTCAGCAGGCAGACCGGCCCGGCGGCTTTCCACTGTGATCTGGTCGGCCACGATGAAGCCGGAGTAAAAGCCCACGCCGAACTGGCCAATGAGCTGGGCGTCGTTTTTTTGGTCGCCCGACAACTTGGTCATGAACTCGCGGGTGCCGCTCTTGGCAATGGTGCCCAGGTTGTCCATGGCCTCTTGCTTGGACAGGCCAATGCCCGCATCCGCGATGGTCAGGGTCTTGGCCGACTTGTCAAAGCTGACCAAGACCCGCAACTCAGGCGCGTCGGCCAGCAAGCTGCTGTCGTTCAAGGCCTCAAAGCGCAGCTTGTCGCAGGCGTCAGAGGCGTTGGAGATGAGTTCCCGCAAGAAAATGTCGGGGTTGGAATACAGCGAATGGGTGACCAGCTTGAGCAGCTGGGCCACCTCGGCTTGGAAGGAGTGGGTTTGTTTGGTCATGTGAGGCGAGATGGGGACTGGGGCAGTTATTTCAAGAGCTCGTCTGTGCCATCATGGCAGCTTGCGGTGTCAGCCCTTTGACTGTTTATTTTCCCGTCTATTTTTAAGCCCATCCATGCCGACTTCTGAACTCTGGACCCTGCTGGTGCTGGCCACGGCCATGAGTTTCACGCCCGGGCCCAACACCACGTTGTCCACCGCCTTGGCCGCCAACTTCGGGCTCAGGCGGGCCCTGCCCTTTGTGTGCTCTGTCCCGGTGGGTTGGGGCCTGCTGCTGGCGCTGTGCAGCCTGGGCCTGGGCGCGCTGGTGCTGGCCGTGCCAGCCCTGGCCTGGACCATCAAGGGCGTGGGCGTGTCGTACCTGCTGTGGCTGGCCTGGAAGCTGGCCCGCACGCGGCAACTGTCTGAAGCCTCGGCCGACGCGCTGCGGGTGGGCTTTGTGCAGGGCGTGGCGCTGCAGTTTGTCAACATCAAGGCCTGGATGCTGGCGCTGGCCATTGTGAGCGGCTGGATCGCGGGCCAAGACAACCCGGCGCTGCGTTTTGCCTGGGTGCTGCCCGTGATGCTTTTTTATGCTTTTTCCAGCAACCTGACCTACGCCTTGGTGGGCTCGCTGCTGCGCCAATGGCTGGCCGGCCCAGCCGGCACGGCCCAGCGCCTGGTGTGGTTCAACCGCTGCATGGCGGGCGTGCTGGCCGCCACCGGCGTGTGGATGCTGCTGCGATGACGGCCGACGCGCAAGCCGTTCGCCGGGGTCTGTGGTTGGGCCTGGTGGGCGTAGCGATTTTCTCGGTCACCCTGCCCTTGACGCGGCTGGCGGTGGGCACGCCCGAAGCGCCGCTGATGTCGGGCGTGTTCATGGCGCTGGCGCGCGCGGCAGGCGCCGGCGGGCTGTCGGTGCTTTACCTGCTGTGGGTGCGCGCGCCCTGGCCGGCCCGGCAAGACCTGCAGCCGTTGGCCGTGGTCGCGCTGGGCGCGGTGTTTGGCTTTCCGCTGCTGACCTCGGTGGCCATGCGCCATGTGGAGGCCGTGCACGCCAGTGTGATGGCGGGCCTCTTGCCGCTGGTCACCGCGGCCGTGGCCGCCTGGCTGCACCGCCAGCGGCACCGCCCGGCGTTTTGGGCCTGTGCCCTGCTCGGCAGCGCGCTGGTGGTGGGCTACGCCATGCTGCGCTCGCCGGCGCCAGGTCTGAGCCTGCAAGCGGCCGACGTGCTGCTGATGCTGGGCATGGCCAGCGCCGCCGTGGCCTATGCCTGGGGGGCCCGCCTGGCCGGGCGCATGCCGCCCGAGCAGGTGATCTGCTGGGCGCTGCTGATCTCGCTGCCGGTGAGCCTGCCCGGCACTTGGCTGAGCTGGCCCACGCAAGCCGTGGGCGCCGTGCCCTGGTTGGCGCTGGGCTATGTGAGCGTGTTTTCCATGTGGCTGGGCTTTTTCGCCTGGTACCGGGGCCTGGCGCTGGGCGGCACGGTGCGGGTCAGCCAGGTGCAGTTGCTGCAGCCCTTCATGTCCTTGCTGGTGGCCGTGCCCTTGCTCGGCGAGCGCCTGGATGGGCTGACCCTGGTGTTTGCGGCCGCCGTCTTGGCCACCGTGCTGATGGGCCGCAAGCTCGCGTCCCTTCCCGAAAAGGCATCCCCATGAAAGCCTCTTTAGCCCAAGCCTTGGCGCGCCTGCCCGGCGCGCCCACAGCCGCCTACCCCGAGGGCCTGCCCTTTGCCGCCCAGATGGCGGGCGGCAGCATGAGCTTGGAGATCTACGCCCCCGGCAGCAACGCCGACGGGCAAGACCGCCAGCAGCCACATGCGCAAGATGAGCTTTACTTTGTGCAGCGCGGGCACGGCGAGCTGCTGATTGGGGGCCAGCGCTTTGCGGCAGAGCCGGGCGATGCCTTTTTTGTTTCCGCTGGCACCGAACACCGCTTTGAAAATTTCACGGCGGACTTTGCCACCTGGGTGGTGTTTTATGGCCCGCCAGGCGGGGAAAGTTAAACCATGCGCGCCTTCAAACAAGTCGATGTGTTCACCCCCCAGCCCGGCCTGGGCAACGCGCTGGCCGTGGTGCTTGAAGGCCAAGGTTTAAGCGACGAGGCCATGCAGCGCTTTGCGCGCTGGACCCAGTTGTCAGAAACCACTTTTTTATGTCCACCCACCGCTCTAGGTGCCGACTACCGGGTGCGCATTTTCACGCCGGGCGGCGAGTTGCCTTTTGCGGGTCACCCCACGCTGGGCAGCTGCCACGCCTGGCTGGAAGCGGGCGGCCAGCCGCAGGGCGAATTCATCGTACAGGAATGTGCGGTGGGGCTGGTGCGCATTCGGCGTGAAGGAAAGCGCCTTGCCTTTGCTGCGCCCCCGGTGGCACGCAGCGCCATCGCGCCTGAACTGCTCCACGACATCATGGCCGCCTTGGGCGTGCGCGCCGAGCAAGTGCGGGCCTCGCAGCGCTTGGACAACGGCCCGGTGTGGCATGGTGTGCTGCTCGATGAGCCCGAGACTGTGCTCGCGCTGCGGCCAGACTTTGCGCGCCTGGCCGAACTGAAGGTCAAGGTCGGCATCGCCGCGACTTACACGCGCAGCGCTTCGCCCCCCTTGATTTTGCGCAGCAACCGTGAAGCCCGCGCTTTTTCGCAAACACTGACCCAGGCCGATGCCGACCTGGAGGTGCGCGCCTTTGTGCCCGATGTGGGCGTGCCCGAAGACCCGGTGACCGGCAGCTTGAACGCCAGCTTGGCCCAGTGGTTGATGGCCGAGGGCCTCATGCCCAGCGACTACCTGGCCGCGCAAGGCGCCTGCCTGGGCCGCGCCGGCCAGGTGCACCTGACGCAAGACGCGCTGGCTCAGGTGTGGGTGGGCGGGGAGTCGGTGACCTGCATTGACGGCCAGCTGCATTGGTGAGTGCTTGCGGCCTTAGAATGCAGGTCAGCGACGCAGGCGTGAGATGTTGACAAGCCGCTTATTCGCATGCTTGCTTGAGACACGACCAGGGAGCCTTGGTCACAGCCGCGACCGCAGCGCTTGGGCCTGCCGCAGACAATGCATGCCATGGGATCTCTTTACCTAGTGCGCCACGGCCAGGCCTCGTTTGGTGCCGACAATTACGACCAACTCAGCGCCTTGGGCGAGCGCCAGGCGCAGCGCTTGGGCGAGTACTTGGCCGGCCACCAGCACCGCTTTGAGGCCAGCTACACCGGCACGCTGCAGCGCCAAATACAAACGCACGCGGGCATCGCCCAAGGCCTGGGCCAGCCGCTGGCGGCCCAGGCCCTGCCCAGCCTGAACGAGTACGACAGCCTGGCGCTGATCGCCACGGTGCACCCCGAGCCCCTGCTCAAGCCCACCAGCCCCGAGATGTACCGGCACCACTTTCGCCTGCTGCGACTGGCCCTGCAAGCCTGGATGGCCGGCCGCGTGCAGCCCGTGGGCATGCCCAGCTACGCAGACTGGGTGGCCGGCATACGCGGCGTGCTGGACAGTGTGCGCGAACAACACACGGGCGCCGTGCTGCTGGTCTCCAGCGGCGGGCCCATTGCCACCGCCGTGGGCCAGGTGCTGGGCTTGAGCCCAGATGCCACGATTGAATTGAACCTGCGCATTCGCAATGCGTCGGTCACACAGTTCGAGTTCAATCCCAAGCGACACACGCTGCTGACCTACAACACGCTGGCCCACCTCGATGGGCCGGCGTATGCGGATTGGGTGACCTACGCCTGAGGGCTGATTTTTCGGACGCATTGCACTGCCCCGAATTCCTCCCTCCCCCTCTGGGGGAGGGTCGGGGTGGGGGCATCGCG
>CAMCUN010000047.1 GCA_945878995.1 Polaromonas sp. YR568
TGCTCCTGCTCCTGCTCCCGCTCCCGCTCCCGCTCTCGCTCCCGCGCTAGAGCCGCCGCTGGTCACGCCGGCGCTGCGCCTCGCCACGGCGACTTCTCCGCGCGAATACCGCCGCTACGGCGCCTCCCACGTTTACGCCCAGAACAAAGGCCGAATTTACAAGGGGAAAATGCCACCCTTGCTTTATGCCGTGGGGGTGCTGAATGTGGACATTGACAGCCGTGGCCAAGTGCAACGATTGGACTGGATGCGTGCACCCAAACACGCCCCAGAAGTGATGGCCGACATTGAGCGAATGGTGCGCGCGGCTGCGCCATTTCCTGCGCCTGCCCGCATGGGCCGTGTGACCTGGACAGACGTGTGGCTGTGGGACAAGAGTGGCCGCTTTCAGTTGGACACGCTCACCGAAGGCCAGCGCGGCCGTTGAGGCGCGTTGAAGCTAGGGTGGAGGGCGGTCAGGCGCTGCCAGTTTCTGTGGAGTTGGCTCAAGCCAGGCTCATGGTGGTCCGTGTGCAGCAGGCATTGGCCGCATTCAGTGTGAGCCACCGTGCGCCGCCGCCCGAGCCGACCACCTGCTGCGGCCGAGGCTGCCAAGGCTGCGTCTGGGAGGGCTTTTATGCCGCTTTGGCGTGGTGGCAAGTGGACGCGCAGGTGCTGCTGGGGCAGTGAGCGTTGCGAGTCAAGTTCAAGCCAAACACCCACGGCCAGGGGCGCGGCAACCGAACCCGGTTCAGCTGGCCTGCGTTTCGGTGTCGGTCTTGAACAATGCAGCCACTTTGCGTTTGGGTTTGATGTTGGAGGACATGCGCGTGCTGGTCTTGGGCGCGCTTTCCCACGCGGGTGCCGCCTCTGCCGAGGTGCTGGCCTCGTAGGGCTTGTCAAAGAAGGGGTCGCGCGACTTGGGGGCCGGGCGGGCTGGCCGCTCAGTGCGCTCTGGCCGTTCGGTGCGCAAGCTGCTCCCCTGGCGTTCACCGCGCTCGTTGCGTTCAGGTCGGCGGTGGCTAGCCTCATCCTCACGGATGCGCTGGCTGCGGCCGCCGTCGTTGAAACGCTCGCCGCTGGGCGCTTGGCCTTCGTCGAGTTCCAGGGCTTCGATCTCAATCTTGGTTTTGATGAGCTTTTCAATGTCAAGCACCAAGCGCTGGTCGCTGGAGGCGGCAAAGGTCACGGCCAGGCCCGAGGCGCCGGCGCGGCCGGTGCGGCCTATGCGGTGCACATAGTCTTCGGCGTTGAAGGGCACGTCAAAGTTGAAGACGGCGGGCACGTCCTTGATGTCCAGGCCGCGTGCGGCCACGTCAGTGCACACCAGCAGCTCGACCTCGCCTTTTTTGAAGGACTCCAGCGCTTTGAGGCGCTCGTCCTGGCTTTTGTCGCCGTGCAAGGCGGTGGTTTTCAGGCCCTCGCGCTCCAGCGATCGGGCCAGGCGGGCGCAGCCGAGCTTGCTGTTGACGAACACAAAAGCCTGGGTGATGCCGCGCTCGCGCAAAATTTTCACCAGCGCGCGGCGCTTGTCGTCCACAGCCACGGCATAAAAGTGCTGCTCTACCGTGGAGGCCGTGGCATTGGAGCGGGCCACCTCAATGGTCACCGGGTCTTGCAAGTAGCTGGACGCCAGGCGCTTGATTTCAGGCGAGAAGGTGGCCGAAAAAAGCAGCGTGATGCGTTTTTTGGGCAGGTAAGACAAGATTCGCTGCAAATCGGGCAAAAAGCCGATGTCCAGCATGCGGTCGGCCTCGTCGAGCACCACGTACTCCACTTGGTTGAGCACCGCGTTTTTGGCTTCGATGTGGTCCAGCAAGCGGCCGGGGGTGGCAATGAGCACCTCCACGCCGGCCTTGAGTTCGGCCGTTTGCGGCTTCATGTCCATGCCGCCAAAGACCACGGCGCTGCGCAGCTTGGTGTACTTGGCATACAGCTTGACCTGCTCGGCCACCTGCACGGCCAGCTCGCGCGTGGGCAGCAGCACCAGGGCGCGCACCGGGTGGCGGGCGGGCGAGGTGGAGGCGTTTTCGTGGGCCATCATGCGTTGGAGCAGGGGCAGCGAGAAGGCGGCGGTCTTGCCGGTGCCGGTCTGGGCTGCGCCCATCACGTCACGGCCCTGCAGCACCACCGGAATGGCCTGCTCCTGAATGGGCGTCATGGACTCGTAGCCCATGTCGGCCACGGCTTGGGCCAGGGCAGGGCTGAGTTGGAGGTTGGAAAAAGATGCGGTCATGGACTTAGATTGTCCCATGGCCCATGAATTGGCCAGAAGCGCGCCACTTTGAACACGCACGGCCCAGCCCGCTGAGCACCTTTTCGTGCGCTTTACCTGCCCCTTACCGCGAGCCCAAGCCCGCACAGCGCTCGGTATTCGGGTTACAAAGCAGGTTCGGCAGTCGCCTTTTGTGCCCAGGTTGCGGGGAGTGTGTTTCATGACCTATCGGTTTTTCCTTTGGCTCGCCTGGCTGCCTGTGCTGCTGTCGGGCTGCGCCTCGACGCTGAGCACCCAAGTCACCCGTTTTCACGCCTGGAGCCCAGAACTGGCGCAGTCCAGTTTTGCGTTTGTGCGGCCCGTAGACCCCAGCCGCGAGCTTGAACAAGCGAGCTACGAGGCGGCAGTGGCCGCTGAGCTGAACCGCTTGGGCCTGCAGCGTGCCGGGCCAGGGCAGACTGCACGCATTCAAGTGGACATGTCCATCTCGGCCCAGGTGGACAGCCGGCCTGTCCTGCGGCCGGTGTACCAAGAGGTGCCTGTGTTTCGCCCCGCTTGGCGCGACGCCGCCGGCCGCCTGCACCCGGCTTACTGGGGTCCAAATCCTTTGGGCCCGCGGCTGGTGGGCCACCAGCAGTTGCTGGCTGCGGTGCAGGTCAGCACCTTGCGCCTGCGCCTGATGGACGCGGCGGCTCAAGGGCAGCCGCTGCGCACGGTGTTCGAGTCCACCGCCCGCCACGAGGCCGATGGCAGCTTGCTCTTGGCGCAGATTGCGCCGTGGCTGGTGCGCTCGGTGTTTGTGGACTTTCCGGGTCAAAACGGCCAGGTCAGCACCGTGCGCTTTGACGCCAAGACGGGGGAGGTGCTGCGGCCGCGTTGAGCATGCCTGCTTGATTCGTGCAGCCCGCCTAGCGCGCACCTTTGTGCTGAGTCAGCGCCCAGGTGTTTTACCCGTCCAGTGCGTCGCCGGCCACACTGAACAACTCAAACTCCCCAGCGCCCGGCCCCAATTTGGCCGCGCTCAAGCGGCGGCCCCAGAGGCATCCTGTGTCTAGGCCCAGGGTCAAGCTTTTGAGCACCGGCTTTTGCTCGGGGTCGCCCAGTGACAGTGTGGACCAGTGGCCAAACGCAATAGGCTGGGCTTGGGTGAGTCTGTCAGGCACTTCAAACCAGGCCAGGTGGCCGGCCGGCGCGGTGTGCGCCGGGCCGGAATGGGCGAACTCCATATCGCCTTCAGGCGTGCAAAAGCGCAGCCGCGTGAGTGCATTGACGACCACGCGCAGCCGCTCCCAACTGCTCAACTGCGCGTCCCACCGGCTGGGTTGGTTGCCATACATCTGCGACAAAAAGGCCAGGTGCTCGGGGCCTTGCAGCACGGCCTGCACCTCGCCTGCCAAGGCCAGCGTTTGGGCCGCAGTCCAAGGCGGCAGCACCCCCGCATGAACCAGCAGCCAGCCGTGCACCTGGCGCGCCAGCGGCTGCTGGCGCACCCAGTCCAGCAGCACTTGACGTTGGCTGCATTCCAAGATGGGGGCCAGCGTGTCTTTCGCACCCATGCGCCGCAGGCCGGCGGCCACGCCCAGCAGGTTCAGGTCGTGGTTGCCCAAAATGGGCTGCGCCGCATCGCCCAGCGCCATCAGGCGTTGGAGCACGCCCAAGGAATCCGGGCCGCGGTTGACAAGGTCCCCCAAGGGGTACAGCGTGTCGCGGCTGGGGGAAAAGTCCACCAAGTCCAGCAGCCGCTCAAGCGGTGCCAGACAGCCTTGTAAATCACCAATCAAGTACAGTGCCATGGCCCAGATTGTCACCACCTGCCCATGGACCTGCTCCTCATTGTTTTTCTGACCCTGCTCAATGGCGCTTTTGCCATGTCTGAGATGGCGCTGGCCGCCAGCCGCAAGTCCAGGCTGCAGGCCGCAGCCGAGGGCGGTGACAAAGGTGCTCAGGCCGCGCTGGTCCTGATGGACAACCCCACGCAGTTTTTGTCATCCGTCCAGGTGGGCATCACCTCCATAGGCATGCTCAACGGCATCATTGGCGAGGCGGCTTTCAGTGGCGGTTTGTCGGACTGGCTGCAGCTCCAAGGCATGCCCCTGGGCGCCGCCACCATTGTGGCCACGGCTCTGGTGGTGACCGTCATTACGTTTGTCACCATCGTCTTTGGCGAGCTGGTGCCCAAGCGCATTGCCCAAATTTATCCCGAGGCGGTGGCCCGCCACATTTCACGGCCCATGGTGGGCGTGGCCATGGCGGCGCGGCCCTTTGTGCGCTTGCTCAGCTTCAGCACCCAGGCCGTGCTCAAGTTGCTGCGGGTGGACACGGGTTCGAGCCGGGCGGTGACCGAAGAAGAAATAAGCGCCAGCCTGGAGGAAGGCGTGAGCGCAGGCGTGATCGAGGAGCACGAGCACCAGATGGTGCAAAACGTGTTTCAGCTCGACGAGCGCACCTTGCCTTCTTTGATGCGCCCTCGATCCGAAATCCAATGGCTGGACGCCAGCGACAGTGTGGCCCAGGCGCTCGCCAAAGCCTCGGCCAGCGGGCATTCTTGGTACCCGGTGTGCCGGGGCAGTTTGGACGACGTGGTGGGCGTGGTCAAAATTGCGCGCCTGATTGACGAGGCCAGCCGTGCCCCCGACTTGCCCGACCGCATGGACGCACACGCCCTGCCCGCCGTCTTTGTGCCCGAGACCCTGAGCGGCATGGAACTGCTGGAGCAATTTCGCACGCGCTCGACCCGCATCTTGCTGGTGGTCGACGAGTACGGCGTGGTGCAAGGCCTGATGACCCCCTTGGACATGCTCGAAGCCATCACAGGCGAGCTCCAGCCCCAGGCCCAGGTGGACGCCTGGGCCGTGCAGCGGCAAGATGGCAGTTGGCTGCTCGACGGCGTGATGCCCGCCTCCGAGCTCAAGGTGAGGCTGGACATCAAGGTGTTGCCTGGTGAAGACAAGGCGCTTTACAACACCTTGGCGGGCTTGCTGCAAACCGTCAGCGGCCGCCTGCTGCACACTGGCGAGCGCGTGGACTGCGCCGGTTGGTGCTTTGAGGTGCTCGATTTGGACGGCAGGCGCATTGACAAGGTGCTGGCCAGCCGCATGCCCACGCCGCCCGATGACGAGACGGGTTGAGGCCGCCTGCAGTCAACTTAAGCGGCCGGCTTGAACGCCGCCAGACCCAGCCCCGCCATCACGAACAGCGCGCCAAACAGCCGGTTAAGCAAGCGCATGTGGGCGGCCGACTGCAGCGTCGCCAGCACCTTGGCGGCCAGTGCGGTGTAGCCCGCCATCACTACCAGGTCGGTGAACGCCAGCGTGGCGCCAATCACCAGGTACTGCGGCCACAGGGGCTGGCCGAGATCTAGGAACTGTGGCACCACGGCCAACAAAAACACCGTGCCTTTGGGGTTGACTGTGTTGACGCCCCAGCCGCGCAGCACCAACTGCCATGGGCTTGCTGCGGGCTCAGAGCCAGTGCTGACTGCCAACGGCGCCGAGGCCGCTCGCCATTGAGCCAGCCCCAGCCACACCAGGTAAGCCACGCCGGCCCACTTGATGAGCGCAAAAGCGGTGCTCGACGCTGCCACCAGCGCCCCCAGCCCGACAGCGACTACCAGCAACTGCGTCCAGATGCCCAGCACCAGTCCTAGGCACAGCACGTAGCCGCGCTTAAAGCCGTGGTTCAAGCCCGCACTCATGGATGCCACCGCCCCTGCGCCTGGCGACAGGCTGATGGCCCAGGCGGCCAGGAAAAAAGTCAGCCAGGTGGTCAAGTTCATGGGTGAGGGTGATGAGGTGGCGCTGCAACTGACCGGCCATTCTAGGGACGCCATCACGCAGCGTCCTCCTCCGTCCTTCGAGCACGAACCGGCCAAAAAAAGGCCACAGTGCCTTGGGCGGAGCCATGCAAGCTTGTACCAGCCAAGTTGGCCAACATGCGTGTCAAGCCCTCGGCGAGCACCCCTGACTGGGCCGTCTATAGCTGTTGATGGCGCGGGGTACTTGGCCGTGCCCCTTTTTATCTGAATCGGGCACGACTGCCTCTTGTACGGGCATCACCTCAGGCCACGCATCGCTTGCAGGCAAGCTCCTACAAAGTCAAGCAGGGTCGCCCCCCGTAGGAGCCGGCCTGCCGGCGATTTTTCGCTTGAGGAGATGTGTGTGCACGGCCACGATTCGCTTGCAGGCAAGCTCCTACAAAGTCAAGCAAGGTTGTTCCTTGTAGGAGCCGGCCTGCCGGCGATTCGTGCCAGTTCGCAGGCATCACCTCAGGCTACAAACCGCCCACCCGACCCCTTGTTCAGCCGTGCGGCCCAGGGTCGAATGAGTCGGTTCAGGGGTTGTTCTATCCAGCGGTGAAAGGCCATGGCGCCCAGCACGCTGACCAGCCAGGCGGCCAGCAGGACGGCCACGGCGTCGGTGGGACTTTGTGCAGTTTGCGTGCTGTAAAAAGCGTTGGCCAGCAACAGCACAGGGAAGTGCAGCAAAAACAGGGCGAACGAGCTGGCGCCTTGTTGTGCCATGCCAGCGCGCAGGGCCTGGCGCCAGCGTGATGAGCCCTGTGCAGAGGCATGTGAGGCCATGAGTGAGTGCCGCTCCCACAGGCCAAGGGCCAGTGCGGTGGTCAAAGCCAGCAGCAGGCGCTCGCGGAATTCCAGCGCCAATGCCCCCAGGCCCAGCAGCGCCAAGGCGGCCAGCCAGCGGTGGACATGGGGTGAGCCGCTGGCACGCCAAGCGGCAACGCCCAAACCATAGCTGCCAAAAAAGTACAGCGCCCATTCGTCCAGCTCTGGCTGACGGTTGAAGACGAGCAAGGACGCGGCCATCAGGGCCAGCACCAAGGCCAGTCCCAGCCTCGGGCCTGAGCGCAGCAGCAGAGCCAGCAGGGCGTAAAGCTGAAAGTCCATGGCCACGTACCACACGCCCGCAGACAAAGACTCCACGTCTGCAATGTCTTGCACCAAGCCCAGGTGCGCCAGAATTTGCCACAGGGTGGGCGCTGCAGGAATAAAGTCATCATTCAGCCATGCCCTGGCCAGCGCGCTGCAGACCACGGCCAGCAGCAGGGCCAAGGCAAAGGGCGGCATGAGCCGGGCGTAGCGCTCGGCCACAGCGCTCAGCCAGGGGCGACCCGCGCCTTGTGCGCACAGGGATCGCGCGGCCAAAAAGCCGCCCATCGCCAGGAACACATGCACGGCCATCAAAGCGTATTGCCGCAGCCATTGGGCCATGTCCGGGGCGGCCTGGGCCAGACCTTGTGACAAAGGACCGTACAAGGCGAAGTGGTGCAGCACGATGAGTTGCGCGGCGACACACTTGAGGGCATCAATGTGGGTTTGGCGGGGTGGCGTGGCAGGCATGGTGGTTGACACTTTAGGCGATGCCGCGCCTTGGCATTGGGCGAGGCGCGGGCTTGGGGCTAATCGACAGGGCTGGCGAGGTGAAGTCGCCCAGCCGCTCGTCGCGGGCCTGCGGTGGTTGCGCCCGCTCGGCCAGCAAGTCCATCAGGTGCTGCGTGTCCACGGGCTTGACCAGGTAATGGTCAAAGCCAGCCCTGAAGCCGGCCTTCATGTCCTCTGGTTGGGCATAGCCTGACAGCGCAATCAGCAAAGCCCGGTCCGTACTGGGCTGGGCGCGCAGCTGGCGGGCGAACTCGCGGCCGTCCATGCCGGGCAGGCCACTGTCCAAAATAAAGGGCCCACCCGCAGCCCCAGGCGGGCCAGGCCAATGGCCACATTGGTTTCGGCCCCGGCCAAATAACGCGTGAAGTGGCTCACCTCGTGCAGCGGCCCCGGTGTGCTTGCGGCCAGCATGGCCATGGACTCGCCCAGGGTGAGCACGTCAAAGCTCTCTGGCGGCAGCTGTGGCTCTTTCGTCAAGGGGGCAGCGGGCTGGCTCAAACGGACCAACCACCGTCAATCACATGCCCCACGCCAGTGACAAAGCCAGACTCGTCACTGGCCAGGTACACCGCCAGTGCTGCCACCTCATCGGGCTGGCCCAGCCGACCTATGGGCTGGCGGGCCACAAAGGCACTTTCTACCGCCTGCACACTCTGGCCACTGAGGGCGGACTGCGCTGCTATGCGCTCGCGCAGCGAGGGCGACGCTATGGTGCCTGGGCAAATGGCGTTGCAGCGTATGCCTTGGGCCACAAAGTCCACCGCCACCGACTTGGTCATGGCCAGCACCGCCGCCTTGGTGGCGCTGTACACAAAGCGGTTGGGCACGCCCTTGATGCCACCGGCGACCGACGACATGTTGATGATGGAGCCGCTGCCGCGCGCCAGCATGGCGGGCAAAAAAGCCTGCATGGTGTGCATCATGGCGCGCACGTTCAAGTGGAAAGCCCATTCAAAGTCCTCGTCGCTGCAGTCCAGCACCGAGCCCGGGTGCACAAAGCCTGCCGCATTGAGCAGCACGTTCACGTCGGCAAACTCGTGGGCCATGGCCGAGATGGCGGCCTTGTCCAGCACGTCCAGCACCCGGGTTTGCAAGCCAGGCAAGGCGGGCAGGGCCGCCAGCAGGGCAGGGTCGCGGTCGGTGGCCACCACCTGCGCGCCTTGGGCCGCCATGGCCAGCGCGCAGGCCCGGCCTATGCCTTGGCCTGCGGCCGTGATGAAAGCTGTTTTTCCTTGCAGTCTGAGGGTCATGCGGGGGCCTTTTTGGATGGGGTGCAGCGCCTTGCAGCTCCTTGCAGCATAGAGCGCGGCAGCGTCTTTGACTTCAGGGCAATCCCGCGCGCCAGACCTGTGTGCCTCCCCGCTGCGGCGCTGCGTTTTAAACTGTCCCCAAGCCACACCAACAAGCAGGAGACACGCATGAACGCCGCCCTTGACCCCTCCACCATGGACCGCCTGACCCTCCCACCCGCGCAGCTCATGAGCGGCGACGAGTACCGCGAATCGCTGCGCAGCTACCGCCCCCGCGTGTTTTTGGACGGCCGGGAGGTGGCCAGCGTGGTCGACGAGCCGGGCTTGGCCCCTGGCGTCAACGCGCTGGCCTACACCTACGACTTTGCCCGGCGCCCCGAGCTTGAGCGTCTGGCGCTGGCCACGCAGCACTCGCGCCAGCGCGTGGTCAACCGCATGCTGCATGTCAATGAGTCCTCTGGCGACCTGCTCAACAAGCTGGAGGTGGTGCGCCTGCTGTGCCAAGAAACCGGCTGCGCCCAGCGCTACTTGGCGCACGATGCGCTCAACGGCCTGGCCCAGGTGAGCGCGCGCATTGACGACGCCCTGGGCAGCACCGAGCACCGCGCCCGCTTTGAGGCTTTTTTGGCACGCGTGCAAGACCAAGACCTGTCGCTGGGCATTGCCATGACCGACGCCAAAGGCGACCGCAGCAAAAAGCCGCACCAGCAAGCCAATCCGGACACCTATGTGCATGTGGTCGAGCGCAATGGCAAAGGCATTGTCATCAGTGGCACCAAGGCCATCGTCACCGGCGGGCCCTACATGCACGAGTTGGTGGTCATGCCCAGCCGGCAAATGGGGCGAGATGACGCCGACTTTGCCGTGTGCTGCGCCGTGCGTGTGGACGCGCCTGGCATCACCATGGTCTCGCGCCCGGCCGGGCGGCCCGGTGAAAAACTCGAGCATGGCGAGGCGCTGTTTTCGCGCAAGTACGGCCAGGCCACGGCGGTGGTGATTTTTGACAAGGTCTTTGTGCCCTGGGAGCGCGTGTTTTACGAGGGCCAGTGGGAGCACAGCCAGGTGCTCACCTACAGCTACGCCACCCACCACCGCCACAGTTGCATAGGCGCGCGCGCCGGCTTTGGCGACCTGCTCATTGGCGCGGGTGCGCTCATGTGCGAGGCCAACGGCCTGGACCCCGACACCAAGAGCAACCTGCGCGAGCCCATGGTGGAACTCATCAAAATCACCGAGGGCTTTTATGCCTGCGGCGTGGCCGCCAGCGTCTACGCCACACGCGACGAGCACAGCGGCACCTTCATGCCTGACCCTGTGTACAGCAACATCGGCAAGCTGCTGCTGGCCACGCAAATTTACGACATGCACCGGCTGGCGCACGAGGTCTCGGGTGGGCTGATTGTGGCCTTGCCCGGCCCCGACGAGGACCACAACCCGGCCACGGCCGCCAAGCTCTCAGAGGTGCTGCAGGCCAGCCCCGATGTGCCTTACGACAAGCGCATTCAGACCGCCCGCTTCATTGAAGACCTGACCGCCTCCTACCAAGGCGGCTGGTACTCGCTGATCAGCCTGCACGGCGGCGGCTCGCCGGCGGCCATGAAGCAAGAGATTTGGCGCAACTACCCGGTCGGCTCCAAGGTGGAGTTGGTCGAGCGCTTGCTTGAGCGCGGCGTGCTGCACGACGAGCAGCGCAGCATCACGAAAAACCGCCAGCCCGGCCGCTGCTGCGACACCGGCTGCACCACGCCGGGCCAGCCCATCATGGTGGCGCTGCCGGAGAGTCTTAAGAAAGACTGAGCGGCTGCCCGCTCACGACCGCTGCCAGGCGTGCCAGCGCGCCAGCCACCCCAGCACGCGCTCGGGCGCATGTGCCTGCTTCCACTGGCCGGCGGCGAACTTGTTGGCCTCCGTCAAGGTGGGGTAGCTGTGGATGGTGCCCAAAATCTTGTTCAGTCCCAGCCCGTGCGTCATGGCCAGCACGTACTCGGCCAAGAGCTCGCCTGCATGTTCACCCACGATGGTGACGCCTAAAATTTTGTCTTTGCCGGGCACAGTCAGCACCTTCACAAAGCCATGTGCTGTGCCGTCGGCAATCGCCCGGTCCAAGTCGCTGATGTCGTAGCGGGTGAGCTCGTAGGCCACGCCTTGGGCGCGCGCCTCGGTCTCCGACAGCCCCACACGCGCGACCTCGGGGTCTGTGAAGATGGCCCAGGGCACGGCGCTGTAGTTGGCCTTGAAGCGCTTGAAGCGCCCAAACAAGGCGTTGACCGCGGCATACCAAGCCTGGTGGGCGGCCACATGGGTGAGCTGAAAAGGGCCAGCCACGTCGCCCACGGCGTAAATGTTGGGGTAAGTGGTCTGCAAAAAAGCGTTGGTCTGTATGGTTTTTTGGGGGCTCAGCGCCAGGCCCAGTTCTTCAAGCCCAAAGCCCGTCACGCGCGGGCTGCGACCGACCGCGCAAAGCAACTGGTCAAAGGCGATGGACAGCTCCTCTTGACCGTGCTTGGCGATGAGGCGCTTTTCGCCCGCCACCACCTCCACGCGAACGGCTTGGTGCTCTGTGAGAACGTTCACGCCGTCGGCGCGCAGCCCGGCGGCCACCAGTTCGCTGACTTCTGGGTCTTCTCGCAGCAAGAGGCGCGGCGCCATTTCAACTTGGGTCACGGCGCTGCCCAGGCGGGCAAAGCTTTGCGCCAACTCGCAGCCTGCGGACCCGCCGCCCAGCACCAGCAGGCGCGGGGGCAAGTCCTTGAGGCCCCAGAGCGTGTCGCTGGTCAAAAAAGAGGCTTCTTGCAGCCCTGGAATCGGCGGCACGGTGGGGCTGGCGCCTGTGGCAATCACGATGTGGCGGGTGCTCAAGGTCTGCTCTGAGCCGTCGGGCAGGCTAATCGCCACCGTCCAGGGCGAGGTGATGCGCGCCTGCCCTTGCAGCACCTCCACGCCCAGCGCCGTGTAGCGCTCCACCGAGTCGTGCGGCGCAATGGTCTCAATGACCTCATGGATGCGGCGCATCACGCTGGCAAAGTCCACCTCCCCTTGCGCGCCTTGAATGCCCAGGGTGTGGGCTTGCCGCACTTGCTGCATGGCCTTGGCCGAGCGAATCAAGGCTTTGCTGGGCACGCAGCCGTAGTTCAGGCAATCGCCGCCCATTTTGTGGCCCTCTATCAAGGTCACTTTGGCCTTGACGGCCGCCGCAATGTAGGCCGTGACCAAGCCGCCTGCGCCCGCGCCAATCACCACCAGGTTGCGGTCAAAGCGCTTGGGGCGCGGCCAGCGCGCGTACAGCTTGCGCGTTTTCAGCGCGGCCAAGATGAACTTGGCCAGAAGCGGAAACACCCCCAGCAGTGCCAAGCTGCCCAGCAGGCCAGGCGAGAGCACGTCGCTGGCCGATTCAATGGCCGCGAGCTGGGTGCCCGCATTCACGTACACCGCCGTGCCCACCAGCATGCCCACTTGGCTGACGGCGTAGAACTTGAGCGCCCCCAGCTTGGTCAGCCCCATCAGCAAGTTGATCAGCCAAAACGGGAACACGGGCACCAGCCGCAGCGTGAGCAGGTACAAAGTGCCGTCTTGGGCCAGGCCCGCGTTGACGGGCTCCAGCAGCTTGCCAAAGCGCTGCGCCACAAAGTCGCGCAGCAGGTAGCGCGACACCCAAAAAGCCAGCAAGGCGCCCGCGCTGGAGGCGAACGACACCAGCACCAGGCCCAGCCCCCAGCCAAACAGGGCACCGGCCGCCAAAGTCAAGATGACAGCGCCTGGAATGGACAGGGCAGCGGCCAGCACATACACGCCAAAAAAAGCCAGCGCCGTGGGCACCGGGTGCGCCGCGTACAGGCGTGCCAGCATGTCGCGGCTGGCTTTGAGCTGCTCCAAGGTGAGCCACTGGCCCAGGTCCCACTGCCTGTATGCGGCCCACAGGCCCAGCACCGCCAGCAACACGAGGAGCCAGCGGCTCCAGCCGGGCAGGGCGCGCATCAGGCGCGCTCGGTGGTGAGCTCGGCCGGCTCAGCCTCCAGCGCGCCGCCGCAGCTGCTGCCTTGCCCGGCCGTGCAACCGTAGCAGTGCTCTGCCACCCGAATGGGGGTGCCTGCTGCATCGGTGTTCAACAGTTCCCGCAAGTGGGGTCTGGCCCCCGAGCCCAGCGCGGCAGGCATGCCCAGCATTTGGTTGAAGTCGCAGTCATAGAGGTGGCCCTGCCAGTCCACGCTCAGCAGCGTGCGGCACATCACCGTGGGCAGGTTCTCGGCGCGATAGGCGTTTTTGAGCAGCTGCATGTAGCCCTCAAACTGGCCCTTGCTCAGCAAGGTGCTGCCAAAGCGCTGCACGGGCATGTTGGTGAGCGCAAACAAGTGGTTAAAGCGAATGCCAAAGTGCTGCCACAGCTCGCGCTGGTAGTCGGCCTCCAGCGGGCCCTGGGGGGGCGGCAAGACCGGGCCTTGCGGGTTGTAGACCAGGTTCAGCGTCAGCCCCGAGCCCGGCTGGCCGTAACCGAGCGCATTGAGCGCGCGCAGGCCCGCAATGCTGCGCTCAAACACCCCGTCGCCGCGCTGGCGGTCCACGTTGGCAGGCGAATAGCACGGCAAGGAGGCGGTGACCTCCACACCTTGGGCTGCCAAAAAAGCCGCCAGGTTGTCTTGCCCGGGTTCAGAGAGGATGGTCAGGTTGCAGCGGTCAATCACGCGCAGCCCCAAGCCGCGCGCTTGCTGCACCAGCGAGCGGAAATGCTCATTGAGCTCGGGCGCGCCGCCGGTCAAATCCAGCGTCTTGAAGGCGCGTGCCTTGAGCACCGCCACCACCAGCGCCACCGTGTCCTCGTCCATCATCTCGGTGCGGTTGGGGCCGGCGTTGACGTGGCAGTGCACACAGGACTGGTTGCACTTGTAGCCCAGGTTGACCTGCAGCGTCTCCAGGGCCTGGCGGCGCAGCGCGGGAAAATCAGTGTGGACCAAGAGGGGCAGGGTGGCTCGCATGGCGTTTTCAGTCGGGTTGTGACCTTGCCATTATTCGCCGAGCAGGCCCTAAAAGTGACAGTCGGCCGCTTTAAGCCCTGGTTTTACGGCGCCTCACACGGCTGGTGGGCCGCTGCAAAATGGAAATCGGCAAAGCCCGAGCGGGCCGATCCCCCGGTGTTGTCGGTGTCTGCCGTGATCGCCAGCTGCACGGGCTCGGCCCCCTGGCCAAACAGCCGCAGCGCATCGCGGCGCAGGTCCACCCGCTCGCTCACCCACTGGCCGGCGTTGCCGTCGCCGCTGCGCAAGACCACCATCTGGGCGCGGTCGGTGTAGGCGTTGGGGCGCGTGGTGCCTATGGGCTGGCGGTTGTCCCACACGTAGTTGATGGCCGCATCGGGCAGGTCCGGCCCCCACACCGCACGCGCCAAGGCCAGCTGAGCCCGCAGTCCCAGGCCCATGGAAGAGGGCGGCAGCCGCAAGCTGATGTAGACCCTGGCCGCGTAGTCGTCACCCTCCCGCTGGCGCATGTCGGCCTGGCTCAAGCTGGCCGCAACTCGCCAGCGCCAGCACAGCATGGGGGTGGCGTTCAGGTCCACGGTGATGGGCCGCGCCAGCAGCGACATGCTCGCCTGCGAACTCACCTCCACCGACTGGACCCCGTCCCACGCCACGAACCGGAAGGTGTTGGCCCGCTGCACGGACTTGAGCTTGACTTCTCGCCAGGGCGCCAAGCTGGGCTCGAAGCGGCCCACCCATTGCACGGCTGCAGCGCTGGTGGTCGTACTGGTGGGCGCGCTTGTTGAGACCCCTGTGGCGGCCCCTGTGGGTGGCCAGAGGAGCAGCGCAGCCGGCAGCAGCGCCCCCCAGCGCCAAAGCAGGCCAGCTTTCACGCCGCCTGGCTCGCGCTTGCCCGCGTGGTGGCGGCCTGCGCCCCTGCTGATGAGCGTGTCGCTGGCCAGGCCGTGGTGTGGGCGGCCTTCATGGCGCTGACGTGACCAAGGTGTGAGGTGCCGGCCCTAGACCTTCGACGTGCAGCGCGCCGCGCTGAATTTGGTCGCGCTCCAGCGACTCGAACAGCGCCTTGAAGTTGCCCTCGCCAAAGCCATCGTCGCCCCGGCGCTGGATGAACTCAAAAAACACCGGACCCAAGAGCGGCTGCGAAAAAATTTGCAGCAGCAAGCGCGGCGTGCCGCCTGCGGTGCTGCCGTCCATCAAAATGCCGCGCGCCTGCAGCTCGCCCACCGGCTGGCCGTGGCCGGGCAGGCGCTCTTGCAGCATGTCGTAGTACACCTCGTTGGGCGCGCTCATGAGCGAGATGCCCGCCATCTGCAGCTGGTCGACCGTGGCCAGCAGGTCGTCGGTGAGCAGCGCCACGTGTTGGATGCCCTCGCCCGAGAACTTCATGAGGAACTCCTCAATTTGGCCCGAGCCCTTGGCCGACTCCTCGTTGAGCGGAATGCGGATCAGCCCATCGGGCGCGGTCATGGCTTTGCTGGTCAGGCCCGTGTGCGTGCCCTGGATGTCAAAGTAGCGGATCTCCCTGAAGTTAAACAGCCGCTCGTAAAACGCGGCCCAGTGCGCCATGCGGCCCCGGTACACGTTGTGCGTGAGGTGGTCCACCAGTTTGAGGCCCACACCGGCGGGGCGACGGTCTGCCCCGGGCAAAAATTCAAAGTCAATGTCGTAAATGCTTTTGCCGTCTTCAAAGCGGTCAATCAGGTAGAGCGGCGCGCCGCCTATGCCTTGGATGGCGGGCAGCCGCAGCTCCATGGGGCCGGTGGGAATGTCCATGGGCTTGGCGCCCAATTCGAGGGCGCGGGCATAGGCCTGGTGCGCGTCCCGCACCCTGAAAGCCAGGCCGCAGGCCGAGGCGCCATGCTCGGCCGCAAAGTAGGCGGCCTCGCTCTTGGGCTCGCGGTTGACAATGAAATTGATCTCGCCCTGGCGGTACAAAAGCACGTCTTTGGAGCGGTGCTTGGCCACCAGCGAAAAGCCCATCTTCTCGAACAAGGGCTCCAGCACGTTCGGGGTGGGCGAGGCGAACTCGACAAACTCAAACCCCATCAATCCCATGGGGTTGTCAAACAAATCAGCCATGACAGGCCTCCTGCAAAAATGAAACGACGAAACGATGAATTCAGCGTCGCTGGGCAGGAGGCGCACCGGGTATTCCCCGCACACTGCGTGCGAGGTGGTCACCGATGAACAGGTTTGAGCCTTCAGGCATGGGGTGTGGGTGGGTTTTTAAATCGGTGCCATCGATCTGACAATGTACACGGGCCTGCAAGCCGGGCCAAGCTGTATTTGTGGGCGCCAGCCTGCTGGCGATTTGTGCCATGCAACGGTCATCACCGCAGGCGAACATTCGCTGGCAGGCCAGCTCCCACAGGGAAAAATCCAAGCCCCGCCGAGGCGTTGCGGCTTGTCTTTGTAGGAGCCAGCCTGCTGGCGAAGGGTGGCGGCAAACGTGCATCACCGCAGGCGAACAATCGCTGGCAGGCCAGCTCCCACAGACCACAAGCCAGGCCCCGCCTAGGCGTTGCGGCTTGTCCTTGTAGGAGCCAGCCTGCCGCCCTCACGCATGCTCAGCCCGCCACCACCAGCGCGCCCCAGTCGGTGGTGTATTGCGGTGTCAGGCGCTCTTGCTTCATCTTCCAGCCCTTGCGCGTTTGCGGCATGCCGGCGCTGGCCAGCAGCACGGTGCCGCGGCCGTGGTGTTGGTTCAAGTGGTCCAGCGTGCCCATGAGGCGGTGGCGGTGGCCGGGCTCGTCGTCCTCCAGGGCCAGCCCCAGTTGTTCGCTGGCGCTGCTTTGCAAGTCCATCAGCATGACGCCGGCCTTGGCGTATTTGTGGCCGGGTTGGTAGAGGGTGTGCAGCGCGGCCTGCGCCCATTCGGTGAGGCAAGCGGTGTCGCTGCTGGGCGTGCTCAGCTTGATTTGCCGGTGCGCGCTGTGCTGGCGCTCGTCGGGCCGAAAGGGGCTGGTGCGAATGAACACCATGAGCTGCCCGGCCAAGCTGTGTTGGCGGCGCAGCTTTTCGGCGGCGCGGCTGGTGAATTCGGTCACCGCCTGGCGCAGGCTGGCCAGCTCGGTCACCGGCTCGCCAAACGAGCGGGTGCAGGCAATTTGCTGCTTGGCCGGGGGCAGCTCGTCCAGGCTCAGGCAGGGCGTGCCGTTGAGCTCTTGCACGGTCTTGGCCAGCACAATGCCCCAGCGGCGGCGCACGGTGGCCACGTCGGCGCGGGCCAGGTCCAACGCGGTCTGTATGCCTTCGGCCTGCAGCTTGGCCGAGGTCTGGCGGCCCACGCCCCAAACCTCTTGCACAGCGGTGGCGGCCAGCAAGGCCTCGCGCTCAGCGCGGTCCATGGCGCCCAGGTGGCACACCTGGGCCAGCTCGGCCGGGTAGCTGCCGGGCTTGCGCTCGGCGTTTTTGGCCATGTGGTTGGCCAGCTTGGCCAGGGTTTTGGTGGGCGCCAAGCCAATGCAGGTGGGCATGCCTATCCACTGCCGGATGCGGGCGCGTACCTGGCGGGCCCGCTCTGTGAGGTCGCCCGGGACGCCGTGCAGGTCCACAAAGCATTCGTCAATGCTGTAGACCTCTTGCTGCTGGCCCAGGCCGGCGGCCAAGCTCATCATGCGCTCGCTCATGTCGCCATACAGCGCAAAGTTGGCCGACAGCGCCACCAAACCCGCGTCTTCGGCCAGGTGGCGAATTTGGAACCAGGGCGCACCCATCTTGATGCCCAGCGCCTTGGCCTCTTCAGAGCGGGCAATGGCGCAGCCGTCGTTGTTGCTCAGCACCACCAGCGGCACGCCGTTCAGGCTGGGGCGGAACACCCGCTCGCAGCTGGCGTAAAAGTTGTTGCCATCGACCAGGGCGTACATGGCTTACAGCTCCACAATCTGCGCGCTGCCTGAGAGCAGCGGGCGCAGCAAAATTTTGTAGACATCGGCATCAAAGGCCGCAGGCTGGCCCTGGAGCGCGCGCGCCTCTTGCAGCGTGGCGGCGCTGCCCAGGTAGCTCCAGCGGTTCAGCGCATGAACCTGGGTCAGCTCCTCGTCGCGTTCAATCACCGCAATGGCGCCCCCCCAAGGCCAGGGCTCGACCCCCCAAGGCTGCAGGCTGCTGCGCAAGCGCTCATGGTGCTGTTCGGAGGTTTCATCACCCCGGCAGACGCCCGCGCACTGGCGTATGGCCGCCCTAAAGCAGGCCTTGCCCGCTGCCAGTTTTTCAAGGCCCAGCGCGCCGTAGCACAGGCGGTGCTGGTCGGCCAGCTCGCGCAGGGCTTGCAGGCCCGCTTGGCGGCTGCCAAACAGCCCGTAGAGATGGGGCGCCACGGCAAAGTCCAGGTCGTTGGAGTACACCAGCTCAGGCCTGGGACCGCTCAGCTGCAAGCTGCAGCATTGGCGCGACTCGCGCAGCTTTTGGTTGAACATGGGCTTGAGCTGCTTGATCAGCTGGGCTTCGAGCAGCAGCGCGCCCATCTCGCCGGCCGTGCGCGTGTGGCTGATGCGCCGGGTCTGGCGCAGCATGCGCGCCTCGTCGGCATTGCGCAGGTGCGACAGCAGGCGGCTGCGCAAGTTCACGCTTTTGCCAATGTAGAGCGGCAAGTCCCCGGCCTCGCCATGAAAGGTGTACACCCCGGCGGCCTGGGGCACGCCCTCTATGGCGGCGCGCAGGTGCTGCAGGTCTTCAGCGCTGGCGCTGTGTTCAAAGTCCGTCCGGCGGCGGCGTGGCAGTGGCATGTTCAATCCGTGTGCTCAATGTGGCTCAGCTCAGGTGTTGGTGAATGTGCGCCACCACCACGCCCCACACCTCCACCAGCTGACCCTCGCGCGGCACGATGTCGGGGTAGGTGGGATTTTCTGCTTTTAAGCGCATGCGCCCGCCCCGGCTGAACAAGCGCTTGCAGGTGAAGTCGCCGTCCACCACGGCCACCACAATGTGGCCGTGCAGCGGTTTGATAGCCTTGTCCACCAGCACCACCGAGCCGTCCAAAATGCCCGCGCCCTGCATGGAGTCGCCCTGCACACGCACAAAAAACGTGGCCTGCGGGTGCCGCACCAACTGGCGCATGAGGTCGATGCGGTCGACCTGGTGGTCTTCGGCGGGCGATGCAAAACCGGCGGCCACTTTGGCGCGAACGTGCTGCACCCACAGGGGGGCAGAGGACACCAGCAGGGGCGTCCAGGGGGGGAGGGTGGGAACTTGCATGTGTGAAAAACTGTATTTATATACAGTATCATAGCCCTGTCAGTCATCTTGCAGTTGCCTGATTTGCCTGCTTGGGCGCCCCTGGACCCCGGCGGTCTGGGGCGTTTTTTGGCGGGCGTGCTGCTACCATTTGTGCATGAGTTACCAAGTCGTTTACTCCTCGGTGGCATCGACGCCCATGCAGCTCGACGAACTCGAAGACCTGCGCGAACGTGCCCAAGACAACAACGCCGAAGACGGCATCACGGGCGCGCTCGTCTATGTCGATGGTTTTTTTCTGCAAATCCTCGAAGGCCCCCAAGAGCGGGTGGACGGCCTGATGCGCCGAATCGGCCGCGACCTGCGCCACGAAGACGTCACGGTCTTGCAGGCCGGCGAGGTCGAAGCCGCCGCCTTCACCGGCTGGTCCATGGCCTACGTCAGCGCCACCCCCAGGCAGGTGGCCGACTGGGCCGGCCTGAGTGGCACCAAAAAGCTCCCCGAAGTCTGGGAAGACATCCACCAAGACCGCAGCCGGGTGACCCAGTTGTCTGCGGGCATCCTCGCCGCCTTGAACGCCGAGCCCAAGCTGCCTGGGGACGCTGACTGAGCCTGGGTTTGCAAAAGCGGGCAGCTTGCGTGCTGTCTGGTGCGAGTCGATGTGCTTGTGGGCCAGCAGTGTCTTGACCGTGGGCTTGCCTTTGGGGCCCAGAGCCCTGCAAAGGCTCTCGCGCGGCATACCTGCCCGCTCGGCTGCCGCAGACATGCATAAATCGCCGCTTTTGAGTGATGTACGCGCGCCCAAAATAGTCCAGCGACTTGGACAATGGGTCGTGATCGATACAAAACTGATGGCCAGTCGTGAGTTGCGCACCCAACACCTTGGCCGACCGTTTCGGACGCTGTACGCGTTTGACCCCTTGCGAAACGCGATCTTGTTGATGGGCGGGGACAAGACAGGGGACGGTCGCTGGTACGAGGTGAATGTCCCGCTGGCCGACCGTCTTTATGACGAACACTTGGAACAACTTCGAAAGGAAGGAAAGACCCATGGCTAAGAAGTTTTCTGATCTTCGTGCACAAATGAAGCCCGAAGCCCGCCAAAGCGCCGAGGCTGCTGCACAAACCATGTTGGCAGAAATGCCACTGAACGAGTTGCGTCAGGCGCGAGGCTTGTCACAAAAGATGTTGGCCGAATTGCTGCACGTGCAGCAGCCTTCAATTGCAAAGATCGAGAAACGCACAGACATTTACATCTCAACCTTGCGCAGCCACATCGAGGCCATGGGTGGTGAGTTGGAGATCGTCGCCCGCTTCCCTGAGGGTTCCGTCAAGATCAGTAATTTCGCTGACTTAGGGAATTCTGCGGCAGTGTGATGTTTACCTGACCCACTCTGGTTGTGGGGCCTCAAGAATGGGCTTGGTCAGGCGCGGTCTATTTTTTTCCGTAGGTGCTGTCATGGTCACCAGCCACTGAGAGCAGTCGCATGTACTGGCCATCTCGGAATGCCGTTGCTCTGCGCGACTGCGTGATGCGCAGCGAATAGATGACGTCAATCCCTTGCGGAGGTCGCACACTGATGATTTTTTCCCACTTAAGCCCGTTGTCCCGGTAGACCTGCGGCCAACTCATTTGGCGGATCTTGTTCAAGGTGTCCAGGGCTGCGTGCCTTTCTGGCTTTTGCAGGCCGAGCAGGTTGGCTTGAAATGTCGGGTTGTTCAGGTCAAGCAAGACCTTGTCAATGGGCTCACTCGGTACCATCATCCAGCCGCTTCATTAAGGCGTCAGTCGTGCTGTCGGACGCCGGGTTGGCCGCGGCCCAAGTCAGGGCAGAGCGCAGATCAGTTGCGGTTTGAGGCTCATGCAGCCAGCGTTCATTGTCGGGAATGACTGTGACGGTGCGGACCATCCAGACACCTGGCTCGCGTTCTTCGACCAGCACTTGCCGACCAGCGAACTGCTTGCCGATTGAAATCTGTCCGTTGGCGCCAACGACCTTGACTGAGGACTGTGATACGAGTGCAGTCATAATTTCATGCTTTCTTAATTTGGTGCAGAACGAATTTTGAGACTGTCTCGTGTGTTTGTCAAACTTCCAAGCTCGCCGCAGTTTTCGGTCGGCATCAACAGCGTGTCTTCAAGGCGCGAGACATTCCCGCTGTCTTCAAGCCGCTGGAGGGGGAGTGTGCTCCTGCAGCGTCCAAGCCGCTGACGAACGAGGAGGTGGCGTCGCAGTGGTGATCCGTCCGGATCGGAAAAATTGGGGTCAGTCCCCGATTGCCATGTAGCGCGGCTAGGCGGCCCTTAACTTCTGCTGTCTTGGGGCTTCTGCTGTCTTGGGGCCGGTGCTGCGGCCCCCATGGAACTGGCATTTTGGGTCTTGCTTGTTTTTAACGCTGGGCGCCCACACTGCTGGCCGGTGCGGCTGCTTCGTGCAGTGCAGCGTAGGCACTGAATTTTCCCGCCAGCTGTTCTGAGATATGTGATCATTGTAGGAAGTAGCCGCCTAAGTGGTGATGGAATTGATGGGTTGTTACCAACGCCTGTGCGAAGCATTCGTAAAAAGTTACCGATTGTTGCCCATTGGCGGTAGACTTCAAAAAAGTTGTCAAAGTTGAGACTATTCGAATCGGCTTCACCACCCCCAACATCTCTTGGCTGCTGGACTGTAGCAAACAAACATGCCTTCTTGATCAATCACCCGATGCAGTTGAATTTTAGTCCGCTGCCAGATCACTATTACTTTGATCCCTTGCGGGCGTCAGTGAACCGTCGCTCCCCACCGATGGGGAAGATTCGCCATAAGCCTAATCAGCAAGCAATTTTCGCAATTTGTTAACTTGGTCGAATTGCCCATATACCTCTGAATCGATAAATATAAAAATGGCCAATATAATTCTATTTACACCGTCTTCTCCTTTTTCAAAATCGATGTTCGACTTTGATTATTTCCGCATGTCCAATTTCAAGGTCGATGGACAAATAACTGTAACCCTATCTGATGCATTTGATTATAATGAATATCTGGCGGGATTGTATTTTCAGACTCCAATATATAGTGGAATATGGAGTGATGAATTATTCGTAGAAAATTATGAGTGGACATTGAATCAGCGGCAAAACATAAATCAGATTTTTTCAAACTACAGTCAGATTATAAATCTTAAATTTACCCAGGCAATTGTTATGGCTGGCTATATGCCGGCGCAGATTGGGCTGCTCTCAGATATCAATATATCCTTGATTTATCGTGCTGACGGTACTTTCTCCGGAATGTCCGCGGGGGGGGCTGATTCATTCTATGGCTACACAGGATCCCGGCAAGACATTGTTATTAATTACGCTAAATTAGGCGGCGCTTTACTTAACGACATTACCTTTGATTCTGATAGTTATGGTTGGCACACCTTGATGCATGAGATTGGGCATTCTCTGGGACTTTCACACCCGTTTGCCTATGATTCAAATGACGTCAGATTTTTGAAGCCAGATTTTTTGGCATTACCTTTTGCTCAATTTAATAAACTTGGTTTTAATATTGCGTCGGCAGCAGGACTGGATAAAGAATATTTTACTATCATGTCGTATGACGATCAGCTCCCTCATTCAGGAGTTGATACATATGCGCAAACGCCAATGATTCTGGATGTTATTGCCCTGCAGGAAATCTATGGCGCTGGGATAGGAACAACTGATGCTTTGGATAGCATAATTACTCCAGGAACTTCAGCATATCGCACCTACTTTGACGCCGGCGGGAAGGATACGATTAATTTATCAAACTACGCGAATGGCTCCTATCTAAATATGGGGCAGATTTTGACGAGTGTTGATAAAAGGGTAGGAGTATTAACATCAGCAGTTGATTTTTTAAAAATTAATCAGGGCGGGTCTCCAGAGGCCTTGCGTTGGTTTTACGGCGATTATGAAGGTGCAATTGGATCGAGCAATATAGACTTGATTATTGGCAATGATTTGAATAATGAAATTTATGGCGGACTCGGAGCTGACAGCCTGGAGGGTGGAGGTGGGGATGATTTGATTGACGGAGGCGGGGGGGTAGATACGGCAGTCTTTAGATTGAATTCCGGTAAATATACAGTCAAAAACACCGTGTCTGGCTACTCAATTCAGGCAAACGAAGGGACTGAGGGATTGGATTTATTATCAAATATAGAAATACTTAAATTCTCGGATATTACGGTCCCAGTAAATGCCTTTTTAGATATTACGGCTCCTACTGCATCAACCTTCAGCCCAGCCGATGAGGCCACGGCGGTGGCCATCGGTGCAAATGTGGTTGTGACGTTCAGCGAGGCCATTCAACGCGGTGCTGGCAGCATTGTTTTGAAGAAGGCTGATGGGACAATTGTCACTACTTACGCTCAGTCCAGCACCGAGGTCACTGTTTCGGGCAGCACGCTCACCATAAACCCGACCAGCGATCTGGCCTATGGCACAGGCTACAAGGTCGAATTCGCAGCCGGGTCGGTGCAGGACCTGGCGGGCAACAGCTACGCTGGCACTACCGGCTACAACTTCACGACGACGGCCCCCTTGGTAACCATAGCCGTATCTGCAGCCGTGTCTGAAAGCGGAAGCGCCAACCTTGTTTACACCTTTAGCCGAACGGGTGACACCAGCAGTGCCCTCAATATCAACATTGACCTGGCCGGGACAGCTGGATCAGCAGACTACACGGTCGGCCCTTCGGCGTGGACCAAGTTGCTGGGATCGAGTGGCAGTGACTATGCCGAGGCCCTCACCACCGGCCTGGATGGCTCGATCTACGTAGGTGGGGTTACCACTGGCGCGCTCGATGGACAGGCCAACATCGGCGGCTACGACGCCTTCTTGACCAAATACAGCGCAGACGGCACCAAAGTCTGGACCAAGCAGTTTGGGACGAGCGGCACGGACATGGCTTTTGCCCTCACCACCGGCCTTGATGGCTCGATTTATGTCAGTGGGCAAACAACTGACGCACTTGACGGACAGATCAACACTGGCGGCACTGACGCATTCCTGACCAAATACAGCGCTGATGGCACCAAAGCCTGGACCAAGCAGTTTGGGATAGGGCTCAATGACCGTCCCAGTGCCCTCACCACCGGCCTCGATGGCTCGATCTACGTCGGTGGATTTACCGATGGCGCAGTCCAGGGGCAGATCAACAATGGCGGCTACGACGCCTTCCTGACCAAATACAGCGCCGATGGCACCAGAGCCTGGACCAAACTTCTGGGGACGAGTGGCTTTGACTCCGCCAGAGGACTCACCACTGGCCTTGATGGCTCGATATACGTTGGTGGATTGACAGCTGGTACGCTCGATGGACAGACCAAGAGCGGCGGCAGTGACGCCTTCCTGACCAAATACAGCGCCGACGGCACAAGAGCCTGGACCAAGCTGCTGGGGACTAGCCAGGATGACTATGCCAGTGCCCTCACCACCGGTGTCGATGGTTCGATCTACGTAGGTGGTACTACCTTTGGCACGCTCGATGGGCAGACCCAGAGCGGCAGCGCTGATGCCTTCATAGCCAAATACAGCGCCGACGGCACCAGAGCCTGGACCAAGCTGCTGGGGACGAGCCAAGATGACTATGCTAGTGCCCTCAGCACCGGTCTCGATGGCTCGATCTACGTTGGTGGAGGGACAGCTGGTGCGCTCGATGGGCAGATCAACAGTGGCGGAAACGATGCCTTCTTGACCAAATACAGCGCAGACGGCACCAAAGCCTGGACCAAGCTGCTGGGTGGGAGTGGTCGAGACGATGCCTATGGCCTCACCACCGGCCTAGATGGCTCTATTGCCGTGTGTGGGTATGAATCTAGTGCGCTTTATGAACAGACCGGTGGCGCAACTGCTGACGCCTTTCTGTCGAAGTTTTACATATCATCGCCAATCACCTTTGCAGCAGGTGCCTCAACAGCCACCCTGGTTCTGGACCCCACGACCGACAGCGTCCTTGAGGGCAATGAGACGGTTGTAGTGACAGTCTTGGCCGGCACGGGCTATACCCTTGGATCCACATTTTCAGCAACAGGAATCATTGACGACACGCCCCCCACGCTGGCCATCACCAGCAGCGCAAACGCCCTCAAAGCTGGCAACACCGCCACCATCACTTTTACCTTCAGCGAAGCGCCTATCGGCTTGTTGGCTAGCGACATCACCACCACGGGTGGCACGTTAAGTGGCCTGGCAGTCAGCAGCAGCGACGCCAAGGTCTACACAGCGACCTTCACTCCTACTGCCAGTCTGGCCTCGGGCAGCGCAAGCATCACGGTGGCAAGTGCCAGCTACACCGATGCGGCGGGTAACAGCGGTGGTGCGGGTACTACGCCTACTATCAGCATTGATACTCTCGTGCCAACGGTTGCAACCTTCAGTCCAAGCGATGAGGCGACGAACACCGCCATTGCCGCCAACATTGTTCTGACTTTCAACGAAGCCATCGCCCTTGGCACGGGCAACATCGTCTTGAAGACGGCTGCAGGCGTATCAGTCGCCACCTACAGCGCCGCCACCAGCGCCAACTTGAGTATTTCAGGCAGCACCCTGACCATCAACCCAGCCAGCGATCTTGCCTACTCGACGGGCTACATAGTTGAGTTTGCAGTTGGGTCGGTTCAGGACTTGGCCGGCAACAGCTACGCTGGCACCACTGCATATAACTTCACCACCGTCTCGGCGCCGGACTCTGCTGCGCCAACCGTGCAGTTCAGCGACAACCAAAGCGGCACCATCAACCTGGCCTCGCTGAGCACACCGAGCATCACCTACACCCTGACCTTCAGCGAGGCCGTGACCGGCCTGGATGCCACTGACATCACCCTGAACGTGGGCAGGGTCACGGCGGTGGCCGGCAGCGGCAGCAGCTGGACCGTGACCGTGGGCACCGTCTACCTGTTCACCGGCAAGCTGCAAATCACGCTCAAGGCCGGCGCGGTGACCGATGCCGCAGGCAACGCCAACGCGCTGGCCAGCGACAACAACCAGGCCATGGACACCGAATACCCGCGCTCGCCCAGCCTGAGCGCGCGCGGCGTCTCGGCCCCGCTGGTTGATCCGCAGGTGCGCTTTGACACCACGCTGGGCAGCTTCACGCTGGAGCTGGACCCGGAACTCGCGCCGCTGTCAACGGCCAACATGCTGGGCTATGTGCAGGCGGACTTTTACGACAACACCTTGTTCCACCGCATCGTCAACGACCCCGTGTCCAGTGGTATGCAGATCGTGCAAGGCGGGGGCCTCGCGGCCGGCCTGGTGGCCAAAACCACGGGCAGCGCCATTGCGCTGGAGTCGGACAACGGCCTGTCCAATGTGCGCGGCTCGGTGGCCGTGGCCCGTGGCTCGGGCGCTGACACCGGCACCAGCCAGTTCTTCATCAACGTGCAGGACAACCTCTTCCTGGACTACGTGAACCAAGCCACGCCGCAGTACGCCGTGTTTGGCAAAGTGGTGACCGGCATGGACGTGATAGACGCCATGGCCGCCAAGCCGGTCAAGACCGTGAGCGGCTACGAGAACGTGCCGGTGACCGACATCGTGGTGACCCAGTCCACCGTGGTGCAAGAGGCCTCCACCGTCTACAGCCGCAGCGGCTTGCTGGATGTGGGCCGGCTCGAAGCAGGCGGGCGCTGGCTTTACTCGATAGACGGCGGGGCCACCGCTTTGACGTCCACCGCCGCCCAGCTGAGCCTGGCCGAAGGACGGTACGAGGTGGGCGACATCTTGATTCAGCAAAGCGACGCCGCTGGCAACAGCTCGAAGGCAACTCTGTACGGCCGCACCTTGGTGGTGGACATGACCGCCCCTACTGCGTCTACCTTCAGCCCAGCAGATGAGGCCACGGTGGTAGCAATTGGCGCGAATGTGGTGGTGACCTTCAGCGAAAACATTCAACGCGGTTCTGGCAGCATAGTTTTGAAGAAGGCTGATGGGACCACGGTAGCGACCTACGCTCAGTCCAGCACCGAGGTCACGGTCTCTGGCAGCACGTTGATCATCAATCCAGCTAGTGACCTGGCATACGGCACAGGCTACAAGGTCGAATTCGCAGCCGGGTCGGTGCAGGACCTGGCGGGCAACAGCTACGCTGGCACTACCAGCTACAACTTCACCACCGGCGCAGCTCCAGACACGACAGCTCCCACCGTATCGACCTTCAGCCCGGCCGACGAAGCCACGGCGGTGGCCATCGGTGCAAATGTGGTGGTGACGTTCAGCGAGGCTATTCATCGCGGTGCTGGCAACATTGTTCTGAAGAAGGCCGACGGCATCACGGTAGCCACCTACGCTCAGTCCAGCACTGAGGTCACGGTCTCAGGCAGCACGTTGACCATCAATCCAGCTAGTGACCTGGCATACGGCACAGGCTACAAGGTTGAATTCGCAGCCGGGTCGGTGCAGGACCTGGCAGGTAACAGCTACACCGGCATCACCACTTACGACTTCACCACCGATAAAGACGACGGTCTTAACTGGATGGACAGACATATGTCTTCGTCTCCCGCGATTTCTTGGTCAAGGCTGGTGGGTGGTGCTGACAACGATGTTGCATACTCAGTTGCAGTGGGTGTGGATGGTTCGATTTATGTGTCAGGGTCGACCAACGGAACAAATTTCGATGGCCATGTTGGTAGCGGCAGTTTTGATGCTTTCATTACGCGGTACAACCCTGACGGCAGTAAGGGATGGACCAAACTATTAGTAAGCGCTGGAGCATCAGCCACTTATGGATTTTCCGTCACAGCCAATTCTGATGGCACGATCTATATTGCTGGCATGACCAATAGTTTGACTTTGGATGGTCAGACTAATTTGGGTAGCACAGATGGGTTCATTTCGCGCTTGAACAGCGATGGCCTTACCTTGTGGACCAGACTGGTGGGGAGCACCAAATATGATTATGTGAGTAGCGTCACCACAAGTGCAGACGGATCGGTTTATGTGGCGGGTTGTATGACCAACAACATAGGGATGGTCGATGGATTCATCAGTCGTTACAACAGCGAAGGTAGTCAGGTTTGGACTAGGTTAACCGGTGGTTTTGGTTTCGACAGGTTGACCGGAGTCGCCACATGTACTGATGGTGGCATTTACGTCGCTGGAATAACTGCACCCACCAATTCAAACAGCAATGGCCATGCAGAGGGATTCATCAGTCGTTACAACGATGATGGAAGTTTGGCATGGACCCAATTAATTGCGGGTTCGGGCCATGAATTTGCAACCAGCGTTTCAACAGGAGCTGATGGTGCTGTATACCTTGTAGGCATTACTGCCAGTGGTACCTTGGATGGCCAAATAAATAGCAGCGGCAATGAGGTCGGTTTTATCACCCGCTACAACAGTGATGGCAGTAAGGCTTGGACGAGATTATTGGATGGTACGGGTGAATTTCGGGTAACTCAAATCAGACAGATCGCTGTTGGACCAGATGGGGAAATTTTTGTCACGGGAATCACTACCTCCCCCATATTTGATGGCCAGATAAGCAACGGCAACGTGGGTGTTTTCGTAACTTGCTTCTCACCAGAAGGTGACAAGGCATGGACAAAAATGGTTGGAGGTATCGGTGAAGGATCGGCCTATTTTAGTAGCGTCACTACCGATGCAGTTGGTGCTATCTACGTTGCCGGCACAACTTCGAGCACCACGTGGGACGGTCAGCCAATCAGCGGAGGGGCAGATGGATTTCTCATCAAACTTGCGCCCTACCACTTGCCTAAAGGTGTTGTCACAATTACCGGTGCAGCCAAAATTGGTCAAACTCTCACTGCCAGTAACACTTTAACCGATGCTGATGGACTGGGAGCCATCTCCTATCAATGGATGGCCGATGGTGTCAACATCGCTGGCGCGACCGGTTCCACGCTGACACTCGCGCAGGCTGAGGTCGGCAAGGCCATCACGGTGACTGCCAGTTACACCGACTTGCAGGGCACGGCCGAGAGTGTGATCAGCTCGACCACGGCGGCGGTCCGAAATTTCAATGAATCACCAACGGGCAGCGTCAGCATCAACGGCACGGCCACGCAAGGGCAGATGCTGACAGCTAACAACAACCTGTCCGATGCGGACGGCATTCCCAGCACGGGCAACAACGCCATCAAGTACCAATGGCAGGCCAATGGCAGCAACATTGCAGGGGCAACGGCCAGCAGCTACACCTTGACCCAGGCTGAGGTAGGCAAGCTCATCACGGTGGTGGCCAGCTACACCGACTTGCAAGGAACAGCCGAGCTTGTCATTAGTACCAGCACAACACCAGTCATCGCGCAAACGGCTCCAGTGGTGGTTGTGCCAACGGCCCCCACCCTGAAGCTGGAGTGGGTCGATGCGACCGCGGACGGCAAGATGGTGATCAAGCTCACGTCTGACCAAGCGCTGACTGGCTTGGTGGCCGCTGACTTTGCTGGTACTGGTTACACCGTGGACTCTGTGGCTGAGGTCACGGGCAGCAGTGCCAAGGAATTCAGGGCGACCATCACCCCAACTGCCAGCGGCAATGTGACGGTGGCCTTGGCCGCGGGCGCTGCCAACGGAACTGCGCTGCCGACCCCCGCGGTGGCTACTGTGCCGGCCTCTATTCAGGTGATCAAAGCCGCAGCGACCGGCGGTCAGATTGACGTTTCCGGCGCTGCCGAGCGGCTGATCGTTCTGGGCCAGGGCGCAGACACCGTCAAACTCACCAGCCTGGGCACCACCACGGGTACGGTGTATGCCGGCGTGCTTGCCGGTGCCGCTGTGGGTGACAAGCTCGATGTGACCTCGCTGATCAAGGCCGCAGGCGGCACGGGCTACACATCGCTGGCCGTGGCAGACGCGGCCGACACTGGGGCGGGCTTTGTGGAGTTGAAGAACCTGGTTCTGACCAACCCGACAGCTACTACCACGACCGTTAAATTCGACATTGCACTCGATGCGGCCACCTACGAGAACAACAAGATCACAGGGCTGATGATTGATTTGGACTACGACACCAGCAAGGTGATCAGTGGTTCGGTGTCGTCGGTGACCGTCGATGGCGTCGTCGGCTCAGACCCCACCTACTCGCCCATCGTGAGGAACATTGCACCTTTCTCGGGCAGCACTGCAGCGGTGAATGGAAAAATCCGCGCCCCTGTGGATACCGCAGCGGCTTCTACGGCGCTGCTGATTGACTCCACCGGCAAAGCGCTCAGCGTGACCTTGAAACTCAATACAGCCGAGACCAGTTTCAAGGTGGCTCTGCAGTCCAAGGCAGCTGGAGGTGAAACCGCGGTGAGCACCTCGGCAGGCACGTTCAATGTGGACGTGGGCATTGCTAAAACGGCCCGCCTGGCTGGGACTTCTGCGGGCGTCATTGCCAACGTGCTCACCGTTGTCGAGGAACAGGCGACGGTTGCCGCCGACGTCAGCGACGCGAATCTGCCGGGCTTCTCAAGCGTTGTGGGCGACAACCAGTTCAAGGTTCTGGAAATCACAAAGACCGGCAGCAGCACGGGCGTGCTCAAGTTCCAGTACGACACCAACCCTGCCGTCGGGACCACCACGCTAAGCCCAGTGCTGGAGGCAGACTTCGTCTCAAGCGACATAGCTTCTTTCTTTGATTCCAATTACCTCAACCTGATCAACCCGCAGTTTGTCAAGATCAACAATTCGCCAACAGGTAACGTCACCATCACAGGAACAAGCTCCCAAGGCCAGGTGCTGACAGCTGCTAACGCTCTTTCCGACATCGATGGCATTCCTTCCAGTGGCTTGGGCGCGATGGCCTACCAATGGCTGGCCGATGGTGTCAACATCAGCGGAGCCACAGGCACCTCTTTCACACTAACTCAAGCGCAGGTGGGCAAGGCCATCAGCGTCAAGGCCAGCTACACCGACCAGCAGGGTACGGCTGAAAGCGTGAACAGCGCTGCGACTGCTGGAGTCGCAAATATCAATGATTCGCCCACAGGCGCCGTCACCATCAACGGCGCAGCAACCCCACTAATCCCGACAGATATTGTTAATACATCGACCCAGAAATTCAATCCATCAAACGGTCATATTTACGAGTACATCAGCGGCACTGGTATCACTTGGCTGCAAGCGCAGTCTGCTGCCGCGGTGCGCCAAATTAGTGGTGTTACAGGGTATTTAGCCACCATCACAGATGCTGCC
>CAMCUN010000048.1 GCA_945878995.1 Polaromonas sp. YR568
ACAGCAGGGCGCGGTCCACCAAGCGCACGTACATGCTGGCGTACATCTTGCCCTGGGCGTTGCCGCTGTTGAGGGTGGTCACGGTGTAGCGCACCTCGGGGAACTCGCGCACGATGGCGTCCACCTGCCTGGCCTTGGCCTCGGTGGTCTCCAGCGAGGAGCCCACAGGGGTGTAAAAGCTCACATTGGTTTCTGAAAAATCGGCCTTGGGCACAAACTCCGTGCCCAAGAGCGGCACCATGACCACGCTGATGACAAACACGGCCAGGGCCACGGCCATGGTTTTGATTTTGTGCACCAGGGCCCAGCGCAAGATGGCTTGGTAGCCGTCGGCCAGGTGGTCGGTGGCGCGGTCAAAGGCGTGGGTGACGCGCCCCAAGGTGCGGTCGTACAGGCTGCGCCCCGGCGGCTTGCCTTGGGCGTCAATGGCAGGGTCGTGCCAAATCGACGACAACATGGGGTCCAGCGTGAAGCTCACAAACATGGAAATGAGCACCGCCGCCACGATGGTCAGGCCAAACTCGTGGAAGAACTTGCCAATGATGCCGCCCATGAAACCAATGGGCAAAAACACCGCCACGATGGACAAGGTGGTGGCCAGCACCGCCAAGCCAATTTCTTGCGTGCCGTCCAGCGAGGCCTGCCAGGCGCTTTTGCCCATTTGCACATGGCGCACGATGTTCTCGCGCACCACAATGGCGTCGTCAATCAGCAGGCCCACGCACAAGCTCAGCGCCATCAGCGTGATCATGTTGATGGAAAAACCAAACGCATGCATGAAGGCGAAAGTGCCAATGATGGCAATGGGCAGCGTCAGCCCCGTGATGACGGTGGAGCGCCAAGAGTTCAGGAACAAAAACACAATCAGCACCGTGAGAAAGGCGCCCTCTATGAGCGTGCGGCGCACGTTGTCCACCGCCACGCGGATGGGCCTGGAGGTGTCGACCACAGGCTCCAAGCGCACGCCGGGTGGCAAGGCTTTGTTGATCTCGGCCAGCGCCTTGTTCAGGCCGTTGACCACCTCAATGGTGTTTTCGTCTTGGGCTTTTTGCACGTTCAACAGCAGCGTGCGCTGGCCGTTGCGCAGAGCCAGGCTGTCAATTTCTTGCGCGCCGTCTTGCACCTTGGCCACCTGGTCCAGCGTGATGGCCACGCTGCCCCTGCGCGCCACAATGAGGCGGCCAAAGTCTTCAGGGCGCTTAAGCCGCGCCTCAATCTTGACCGTGCGTTCTTGCGCCAGCGAGCGCAAAGCGCCCACCGGCAGGTCTTGGTTTTCGCTGCGCACCGCGTTGGCGACCTGCTCGGCGCTCACGCCCAGCGCTTCCATGGCCTCGGGCAAGAGGTAGATGTTGATTTCGCGCTTGGTGCCGCCCACCAGGGTGACCGAGCCCACGCCGCGTGCGTTTTCCAGGCGCTTTTTAAGCACCTGATCGGCCCAGTTGGTCAGCGCCACCGGGTTGGTGGCCAGGTCCGCCCGGCTGCCTGCGGGCACGGCCGAGGCGTCGGGCACCACGGCCACCGCCCACACCGCTCGGCTGGCCGGGTCAAAGCGCAGCACCCGCGGCTCTTTGACCTCGGTGCGCAGCAAGGGGCGCATGGCAGCGACTTTTTCGCGCACGTCTTCAGCGGCTTTGCGCCCGTCCATGCTCAGCTGAAACTCAATGATCACCACCGCGCTGCCTTCGTAGCTGCGCGAAACCAGCGAGTTGATGCCGGCAATGGTGTTGAGGTTTTCCTCTAGTTTTTTGGTGACTTCGCTTTCTACAATTTCAGGCGAGGCGCCCGGGTATTCGGCCGTCACCACCACCACCGGAAAGTCGATGTTGGGGAACTGATCGACCTTCAAGCGCTGGTACGAGAACAGGCCCAACACCACAATGGCCAGCATGGCCATGGTGGCAAACACAGGGTTTTGCAAACTGACGCGGGTGAACCACATGAACGGGGGCGGCTTTCTTCAGGGGGCCGAGGTGGCGCGGGAGGCGGGGAGCAAGCGCGGGGCGGTCACGGTGCGGGCTTGGCCAGAGGGGCTGCAGTTGGTAAAGCAGCGGGTAAAGCAGCTGGCGCCAATTGGGTAAAGCGCACAGCCAAGCCGTCGCGCAGGGCGCCCACCGAGCCGCGCAGCACCTGGGTGCCTGCGGGCAGGTCCACGGCCACCATGTCCTCGCCCGCCACCACGCCGCGCTCGCCTGGCGTCACGCTTTGGTGCAGCACGCGGCCGTCGCTCACGGTCTGCACATAAGGCTGGGCCTTGTCCACCCGCAGGGCCGACACCGGCACAGCCAGCACCTGGCGGCTGCCCGTGCCCAGCGTGCCTTGGGCAAACAGGCCTTGGCGCAGCACCCCTGAGGCGCCTGCCGTTTTTGCCGGATCAATGCTGAAGTAGGCCATCACGCTGCGGCTGGCCGCTTGCGCGCTGGGGTTGATGCGCACCAGCCGGGCCGTCAAGTTGTTGGTGCTGCCTTCCAGTCGCAGCTGGGCCAGCTGGCCAATTCTCAGCTGCAAAGACTCGGCCGCGCCCACACTGGCTTCGAGTTCCATGCGGCGGGTGTCCACAATTTCAAGAATGCGCGCGTCCACACTCAGCCGCTCGCCCGGCTGGGCCAGGCGCTGCGACACCATGCCCGCAATGGGCGAGTGCAGCGTGGTGTCGTCCAGTGCCTTGCGGGCCACGTCGGCCGCGGCCAGGGCGGCGCGGTGGTTGGCCTGCGCGCCCTCCAAGTTGGCCTGCGAGGTGTCCAGCGCCGTGCGCGAGATAAAGTTTTGCGCCACCAAGGCCCGGTTGTTGTCAAACTGGCGCTGGGCAATGTCCAGCTGCGCACGCGCCGCTTCGGCCTGCTGTTGGGCCTGCTGCAAGCGGGCGCGGTAGTCGGCCGGCTCAATCTGGGCCAGCACCTGGCCGGCTTGGACCGTGTCGCCTTCGCGCACACTCAAGCCTTGCAATTCGCCGGCCACGCGCGCCTTGACCACGGCCGTGTTCACCGCCTTGAGCGTGCCGCTCAGGTTCAGGCCCAGGTTCATGGCCTGGGGCTGCAGGGTCATCACGTCGGTGGCAGCCAGTTCAGCCGCTGCCGGGGCGGCGGCCACCGGGGCAGCCTGCTGTTTGCGCTTTTGCCAGGCGCGAGTGCCAGCCAGGATCAAAGCCAGCAGCACCAGCGCTGCCAAGCCCCAAATCAACACGGACTTGCGCTTCATGGCTGCGCTCCAGTGGCGGGGGTGTCGGTCTGGGCTGGCGCGCTCGCCAGCCCGCGGGCCACGATGTCGGCCTGCTCGTTCAAATAGGCCAGGGGGTCTAGGGTCATGCCATCTTTCGTGCAAAGGCAGGCCGAGTGCTTGGACAAGGCCAAAAAAATCATGGTGGACACCACGCCGTGTACCGCGTGGTCAATGTGAACAGGCCGAAACTCGCCACGCGCTATGCCGCGTGCAATCACCCGGCTCAAAATGTCATGGCCGCGCTGCAGCACTTCTTGTTGGAAAAACTCGGCCATTTCAGGAAAGTTGCCGCCCTCGCTCAGCATGAGCTTGCTGATGCCCGAGGCCTGCGTGGCACCCACCCGCTCCCACCAGCTGAGCATGGCATGGCGCAAGAGCTCGGCGCTGCTGCCCTCATAGCGTTCAGACTCGGCATCCCACTTTTGGAATCGCCCAGAAATGTTCTCCCGCACCACAGCCTTGAACAAATCGAGCTTGCTGGGAAAGTACAAAAACACCGTGCCCTTGGACACCCCGGCACGCAGGGCCACCTCTTCCATGCGGGTGGCGGCAAAGCCTTTTTCCACAAACAACTCGAGCGCAGCCACCAGCAGCTCGCCAGGGCGGGCTTCTTTGCGCCGCTCGCGCTTAGGCGCGTCGTCGGTGGGGTGGGTCAGGTCAACAGAAGTCAAGGTGAGAGGGCGGCAGCTTATTCAAGCGGCCATCATGGGCTGGTTTGTGGCTAATGACTCGCGGGTTAGTAATGTAACTGGCGAGCTGGGCGTGGTCAAGAAAAGGGGTATTTTCAGCGGGTCAACATGCCAGGCCTGAGCATGCGCTTTGGTTCTTCATCCCCTTGTAGGAGCCAGCCTGCTGGCGATGGTTCGCCTGACGCGACGCCCGTGAACGGCCACGATTCGCTTGCAGGCAAGCTCCTACAAAGACAAACAGCCAGCATCTCTCTACTGTAGGAGCTGGCCTGCCAGCGAATCGTGGTGTACAAGAAGACTTGTTTGGCGATAAAAATCGCCGGCAGGCCAGCCCCTACAAATTCAGAACACCGGCCGTGCTTCTTTCTCTTGCACGAGCCGCCTCTGCATGCGTGAGCGCCCGTCCAGCGCTCAACGTGACTTCACTGGCCCGCCAACGCGGCTTTCACCGCGGCCGACACCTGACCCATCTCGGCCTTGCCCGCCAACTGCGCCTTGGCAGCAGCCATCACTCGGCCCATGTCGCCAGGGCCGCTGGCCCCCAGGCTGGCCACAATGGCTTTGACCGCAGCGAGCACTTCGTCTGCACCCATGCGCGCAGGCAAGTAGGCCTGCAGCACCCTGATTTCAGCCGACTCTTTGTCAGCCAGGTCAGGCCTTGCGGCCTGGGTGTAGGCCGCCACCGAGTCTTTGCGCTGCTTGATCAACTTGTCGACCACGGCCACCACAGCCGCGTCGTCCAGTTCAATGCGCTCGTCCACCTCTTTTTGCTTGAGCGCGGCCAGCAGCAAGCGGATGGTGCCCAGGCGCTCGCTGTCCTTGGCGCGCATGGCGGTTTTCATGTCGTCGGTGATTTGGTCTTTCAGGGCCATGGTGTTCTCTTTCAATGGGGAGGGCACAAATGAAAAAACCCGCTGGAGCGTCCTCAAGCGGGTTGGTCTGAAGCGGCAGGCCCGGGACAACCCAAGCCACCAGTGATCAGTACATCTTTTTGGGCAGCTGCATGCTGCGGATGCGCTTGTAGTTGCGCTTGACGGCTGCGGCCTTCTTGCGCTTGCGCTCAGAGGTGGGCTTTTCATAGAACTCGCGGGCGCGCAGGTCGGTCAGCAGGCCCAGCTTTTCGATGGTGCGCTTGAAGCGGCGCAGCGCCACGTCAAAGGGTTCGTTGTCTTTTACACGGATGGTGGTCATTGAAGGTTCCAGTTGTGGCGCCGCGGGGGAGCTGATCAGGCTCCTTGTAGGCACGGGTTTGCTAGCAAAGCCTATAAGTATAGCAGCCAGCCCTGGTCCTCCATTCTTCCCTGCGCGCGCACTAATTGCCACGCGCTGGGCCGACCTGCGCACAAGCCCTGCAATCCAGCTGCACAGGATGGACCAGCGACCCACCAACTGCAAGATCTAAAAGTCAGCTTGTAGGTGCCTAACCCTTGCGGTCTGGGGCAAGCAGACCCGCCTACAGACCTATCCATGCCTGGGTGCGTGACTGTTCAGGGCATGAGCCAGGCGCATCAGCCAAGGCTGAACACACGATTTGCTCGCCCTTCATGCCCCAGGCCAACTCAAAAGCACGCGCCAGTCTGTCAGTCTGTCAGTGAGGTAAGGACAAGCAAAAAATAAACATTATTTAATTTTTTAAAGGCGTATGCAGGGTAGTAGGTTCAGAATCAATCTTTGAAATGAATTCGGCATCGATTAACTACTCTTAATAAATCGGATGTTAAAGATGTAGGCGTGACGGCTACAGTTATGACACTTGAGCAAAAGATGCAACATTGCCGGATTGAATTCAGTGATTTTTTGCAGTCTTGTGGCTCAGGGTGTTCGTTGGGAATGCACCCGCTAACCCAATTCAGAGCTCGATTCGTTAATAGATGTAAATTTAATCAAGAATCAAAGTGGAAGAAATTAATGAATTTAAAATCCGTCTCGATAGAAAAATTTAAATCAATTAACACTTACTTTTATATCAATTAACAAATCAATCAAAACAGCTTCATAAGATTGAGGCTCCTTTAACCACCTAGTGAAAGTCACTCATGAAAACTCTCTCCAAATCCACTCAACGCGGCTACAGCCTGATTGAACTGTCCATCGCCCTGGCCATCGTCGGCGTGGTGATCGCGGGCTCCATTGTGGGTGTGCAGGCCATCTTGCGCAGCAACAACGTCAACAAAACCATTGCTCAAACCAATGTGGCAGTTAACAAAATCGTTGGCAAGTTGATTCGCGACAACAACTATGCAAATGCAAGCACAGTGAACTTGACGCGCACTGGCCTGGAAGTTTGGTCTACGTCTGACATCATCAGTGGTGGTGTGGCTGGTGCTCGGGTCACACACCCCCTGTCAGGTGATATTTTTGTGGCGCCCCTGAGTGTCCTCACTGAAGGCGTCGCTATCAATCAAGGTTACGTCTACACGTTGGCAGCTGTGCCGGTTGCTGCTTGTGCAGATCTGGCTGTGGGCTTGGAAGGTTTGGCTTATGTCTTGTCCATCAAAAATCAGGTCCCTACAACTGTAGCATTCACAGTACCAACTGGAACTATTGTCAAAAATCCATCGACAGTCTTTAATTCTGACAAAGTCAATACTGCTTGCGCTGACGGTTTAACCAATCAGGTGGATATTTCGTTCTTGGTGCCTCGCCGCTAATTTTCAAAAACCTGCATAAATAAAATAATTTTTATGCAAGTGGCTCTACTCGTTTAATTCGATTCCGTTTTGGAAAGAGGGTTGAACGATAGAGCTGCTTTGTAGCATGTGCGAATTTGGTGAATTAAGCAGTCGACGGTGTTTTGAGTGCTAATGGTTTTATTGTTATAGTTTGTTAAGATAAATATTTGGGTAGGCGTTTAAGAGGTTTGTGCCTAAAAGTCCTTGTTTGTTGTATTTACTTGAATAAATTATGAAATTGGGTAGAAATTCTTACCAGCGCGGATACACGCTCTTTGAAATTGCTTTGGCCATTGCTATCGTGGCCATAGTGATTGCAGGCATTCTTTGGTATGTACAAAGCAATCTGCAAAGAATCAGTGTGAATAAAGCAGTGGTTCAAACCAATTCCGCCGTCAGCGGCATTCACAAATATTTTTCTCGCGACGGCAGCTTTGCCGGGGCAAGCATTGAAGCCTTGACCAATGAAAGCGCAGAAATTTGGTCGCTTGAATATATCAGCAACGGCGGCACGGCTGCCGCTGTGGTGACCCATCCCTTGAATGGCCGGGTTCTCGTGGCCTCTTTGGATCAAGTGACAGAAGATGTGCCTGCGGGCCAGGGCTTGGTCTACACGCTCACCGGCGTGCCCGTTGCGTCTTGCGCGGACTTGGCTGTGGCTGCTGAGGGGCTGGCTTTTGCCATCAGCATTCGCAACGAGCAAGCGGTCAATGCGGCGCCTGCCAACTTGGCCGGCGGAACCATTGTGAAGCGTCCAAGAATGATCATGGATTCCGCGCAGATTCACACTGCCTGCAGCGTGGCGCCGGTTGGAAATTCTGGCAACCAAGCCACTGTCTCTTTTTTACTTCGCAAGAGCTGATGTCTTGCGTGCATTTGAAATCTTTAATTTAAACGCCCTGATTATTTTTAAAAGCTGCGTCTCTCATTCACTCAAAGAAGGAACATCATGAACACACAAAACACCAAAAAACAACTCGGCTACACCTTGATCGAGTTATCCATTGGCTTGGCCATCACTTCTATGGTGCTGGTGGGTGTGGTGGCTGGCGTGCAAAAAATGATGGAGCAGGTCAATGTGAACCGATCTGTCAATCAAATTGCATCAGCGGTTGATAAAATAAGAATGATTATTAAAAGAGATGGTGATACATCTTTTGTCACCTTGGCTAACATGACCTCGCCCACCAGAAATGCCTTTGCTACCAGTAATGTGACTAATCCAGGAGCTGCGAATGCTCAGGCATTCAATGCCTTGGGAAATCGAATGATTCTGTGGACTACTGCGCTGGGGTGGGGGGTTACAAACCAAGATTTTAGAATTCAGTTACTCTCCGTTACCCCTAATTCTTGCATTGAATTGTCAGCTGCCCTTGAGGGACTCGCTTCAGCCGTATATGTTAACGATGGTCAGTGGCAAACATTGAAAGAAGAGCGGAATGCAGTTGTATTTAGTGCATCAGAAGCACGGCGACTCTGTCCTACGAATCGTAATTCCGAGTTGGCTTTTGAATTTTTAAAGTAAATTAAATTTTAGTTGTGCCATGCGTCCCATTTATCTAACTTCTATTTGTTTGACTATTTTAGGTTCTATTGGGGTTCAAGCAAAAGAGAAAAATATTGGACCTGACCCTTTTTCCAATCCTCAACTGCAATGGAGCCGGAGCCTTCCACCTTCCTTGAATTTGCGACTTGAAGCGCAAGCCTTGGGTCAAATAAAATCTATGCCTCGGATTGGCACTGAACCCGCAATTGAGACGGAACCAATTCCTTCCAAATCGGATTTGAGCCAAAACCAATCAGTTAAGAAGTGGTCCATCCTGGTGTCCGATAAAACCCTTTACCGTACCATGCGCCGCTGGTCCCAGGAGGCCGGTTACCAGCTCATGTGGCAGGTGGACCGCGACTTTCCGATTGAGGTGGATGTGGCCTTCAATGTTGATTTTCGCAAGGCCTTGGAGCAGGTCATGGCTGGGGTGGCGCTGACCGATTACCCCATACAGGCCCTGGTGAACCCGTCTGCCCGTGTATTGCGCGTGGTCAGGCATCAGGACGACGGACGCCGATGAGTCTTTAATTTGGGATTTCGTCCGCATTGTGCGGTTGTATTTGACTGCTATTTATTTATTAATTATTTATTTATGTATCTGCCTAAGTATTATTTATATGGCATATTCATTTGTTCATTGCTCGGTCTTCAGGCTTGCAGCAGCACTTACGAGAAGGTGAACAATGAAATGCACAAGGTCAGCAACGAGCGAATTCAACAGGCCCAGGCTTTGGCCCGGCAGACGCGCAGCGTCACGCCCTTGGTGAGCGACGAGCGCGTGGTTCGTTTCACCAGCCGCTCCATACCCTTGGTGCGCTCGGCCATGCTGCCCGCCCACATTGAGCAAGTCACCTTGCGTTACCCCGGCCGACACAGCCTCAGTGCCATTGCCGATATCCTCACGCGCACTTTGGGGGTGGTGGTCTTGATGACCCCAGACGCGCTGCAAGACCCCAGCCTCTTCAGGCCTGGCAATGTGCTGGCTGGCCCTGGTGCGCCCGGTGCGCCCGGTGCGCCCGGCGCCACACCTGGCCCAGGCCAACAAGCAGCTGCGACCGACCCCATGGATGCGGTAACCGACCAGGCCCAAAAAGTAGGCGCTTCTCGCCTGAGCTTGCCCGCTCAGCGCGCCAACACCAGCTTTGAGCTCAATTACAGCGGATCTTTGTCTGGTTTCTTGGACTCCATTGCCAGCCAGGCTCAGTTGCAGTGGACTTACGAGGACGAGCGGATTGTGTTTCGCCGCGTGGTCACGCAGTTTTTTCACATCAAGACTTTGCCTGGCGGACTCAAGGGCACCAGCAGCTTCTCATCCACCAGCGGCACCAGCACATCGTCCATCACCAGCGAGCTGGGCGGCGACCTTTGGGAGGCGTTGAGAACCACGCTTCCGTTGCTGGTGTCCAGCAACGGGCAATTCCTGATCGACTCCAGGCTGGGCATGATCACGGTACGCGATTCCATTGCCAACGTGGCCAACGTGCAGCGCTACATCGACCAGGTCAACCATCTCTTTTTGCGTCAGGTCAGCATCCAGGTGGAAATCCTTCAGGTCGACCTTAATTTGGAGGCGCAAAGCGGCATCGACTGGGGCGGGCTGGCGCGCACACTGAGCAGCGGCGCGGTGCTCAGAACTTCTGGACCTGCTTTCAATTCCGGCGCCACCACCCCAGGCACGGTAGGTATTTACAAGGGGGAAAGCCAAGCGCTCTTTAAAAGTTTGGAGCGTTATGGCCGGGTGAGCAATATGTACTCGGCGGTGCTCAACACCTTGCATCGCCAGCCCGTGCCTTTGAGCGTGACCAACACCCGCACTTATTTGCGTTCAGTGACCGCGGGCACCACAGGCACCAACGGCATTGTCACAGGCCCCAGCTTGGCTGTGGCGGATTTGATCTCGGGCTTCAATCTGAGCATGTTGCCCGCCATTCTGGATTCCAACCGTGTGCTCTTGGAAACGTCGATAGGCATCAGCTCCTTGCGGGAGTTGACCCAGTATTCCACCGGTACCGGTAATGGCCAGACCATTCTTCAACAGCCCAACGTGGACAACTTTCAAAATGTCCAGCGCGTCACCATGAATCTGGGTGAAACCGTGGTCTTGCTCGGTTACGAATACGAAGACGCCCGCAACTCGGTGACCGACGTGGTGAAGGACAAATTGCCCGGCTCCCGTTTGAATGTGGGTAATAAAAAGACAGTGATTATTTTGCTGACGCCCAGTTTGAGTGGCAGCTGATCGTCATGGCACTTCAGGACCTCACACTCAAAGTCAAGGCCGGGCTGAGCAGGCTGGGGCGGGCAAAAAAGCCAGCGCCTGCCAGCCATTCGCTGCTCGACCGCTTAGAGCCAGACGACAGCACAGCGCAGCAGTCTGAGCTTGCGGCACTTGCCTTGCCTGCCGCCGAGCAATTGCAAGCGGCCGATGCTTCGCCTGTCATGGGCGACCAGCCTGTCTCTGCCAAGAAAGCAAAAATTCAGGCCCTGCTCAAAGCCAAGCTGGGCAAGTTGTTGCCGACCAAAAAAGCAGCGCCAGGGACTGATGCTGAAGCCGAGGCCGCATTGCTCAGCGTGCCAGCCTCCCAGGCTGTAAAAATCAATCAGCATCATTTTGTTTTTGGGCTGGAGTGGCGCTTTTTTACCGACAGCAAAGATTTGAGCCGAACCGTTCGTGGGGCCAAGCGCGATGGCTTTGATCATCAGGTGGTGGCGCAGACCGACGACTTGGTAGGCATTGGCCGAATTCCCACTCCGCCCAAAAAAGCCCGACTTTATTCGGCCTCTCTGCACCTGTCTCAGTCGGTGTCAAGAGGTGGAATGGAGTTGTTTGTTTTCAAACTGGATGCTGATCTGTTTTGTCTGGTGGCGCTGAACGATTCAAGGCCCATCATTGGTTTTGAAAAGGCTGGCACACGCTCAGACATCATGACGCTTGCTGGCGAGTTTCAATTGTCGCAAGTGGGTTACACCATCCGCCAAGCAGGCAACACCGGCGCGCTCGAGCATGAGGAAGCCATCAAGCTCTCGGAAGCTTTTGGCCAGCCTGATGACAACACCCGTGTCAAGGCCATTCCTGACTACAAAATTCTCGCCCTCAAAGTGGCGGCTGTCGTGGGCATAGTCGTCATCGGTTTCTCTATTTACGGCTATATCAACGAGGCCAAGATCAAGGCCACTGCCGAGCGTTTGGCCAGGGAGCGGGACCCCAACTTTCTTTATGAGCGAGAAGTTGAGGCCAGCATGAAAAAAACGGGCCTGCCCGCGCAGCAGCAGATGGAGCGCTGGCGGGCCACCATCCAGGACATTCCTGTATCAAGGCAGGGCTGGACACTGACGGACATTGCCTGCCAGCCCGAGCAATGCACCCTGAACTGGGCGCGTGATTACGGCAGCTATGCCGAGTTTTTTGCCGTACCACTGGCCCATGAAGTGCGCAGCACCGAAAGCCAAGCCGCCAATAACCCGGCCAGCAGCAAAATTCAAACAGTGTTGACCGTGCCGCCAGCACCAGTGGCCGCAGGCGGCCTGGACCGCAAACAACTCCCTGGACTGCCGCAGACACAGCGCTTGCTGGCCAGCCAGTTGCAGGATTTGTCACTCCTTGAAAACAGCAGCGTAGAACTCAAAAACGCCGAGTTGTACCCTGCCCCAGCAGGCTTGAAAGCCGCGCAAATCAACAAGCCCGTGGTGAGGGGGGAGTGGACGATTGAGCATGAAATTTGGTCACTCAATGACTTGAGTTTCACCATCCCTGGACTGGTGGCAGAAAGCCTCAGTATTGTTGTACAGCCCGAAAAATCTAATTCATGGGTCTATACCTTGAAAGGTCGTTACTATGCCAAAGGCAAAGATTTTTAAGTTTTGTGCTTGCGCTTGTATCAGCCTGCTCTGGGCTGTTCAAGGTGCTGCGCAGTCACCTCCGGTGATTGGGAAGATCATTGAGCAGGCTAAAAAGAACAAGCTCAATGAACTGGCCCCCCCCCCGCCGGTCGCCGAGCCTTTGCCTGGATTGTCGTCCGCCAAAGCACTGCCACCGCCCCTTGCGCCATCGCCGGAATTGGCACCTGCCTTGTGGTCCTTGAGCGGGGTGAATCAAAGGCTGACGGCTGAAATATTGATTGCCGAAGAGATTCACCGCATCAAAGTAGCTCGGGGAGTCGCCCTGCCTGGAGGCTGGACTGTGCTGGCGGGCGATGTCAACAGCCTGACCTTGCGCCAGGGTCAAAAGGTACTCACCTTGTTCCCGGCCGACTTGGGCAGCACAGGCGCTGAATACCCGGGTTTGAAAAAAGGCCTCAAGCTGGTTTCTAGCAGCTTTGACGCTTTTAAAGAGGTTTTGAACAGCAGGGGCATCCCCGTGGAGTACGCCAAAGTTGAGCCCGCACAGCCAGGGCCTGTCCCTAATGTTGAGCAGGCTCGTCAGGCCGCCCGTTCTTTGCCCGTCAAGCCTTGAGCAAGTCACAGGGATTCAAACGCCATGTCCGCACTGCCCATCAACGCATCGCTCAAAACTCCCAACCCCATGACCATGGTGGGGCATGTCGCCACCGCCGCCTTGGGCCATATCCGCGGTTTTGCCGATGTGCCACCCTTTGCCAGCGTGCTGTCTCACGGCGCCAAGCCCGTGGTGCAGTTGCACGCAGAAAAGAAAAACGCTGTGTTCGTGGTCTCCACTGAAGACAAGGGGTTTTACGTGTTCAGTTTGCCCAGAGAGCAGGGCACGCCCATGTGGTTCCATGTGGTCGATCAGGCCAAGCGCCAGGGTTACCGACTGGTCGGCAGTTATGTCATTGATCCCGAGGTTCTGGATATTTTGGTGCGTGAGCACGCAGACAAGGACATCAGTTCCACGCGGCAGCAAAAAAAGCAGGACAAAGAGGTCTTTGAAAGCATCATCGCCGGCTCTGACCTGATTGAGTGGTTCCGCGACCAAATCGCCCTGTGCATGAAATTGGGCGCCACCGACATTCATATTGAGGTGCGCGGCGACATGGCCGCCATGCGAATTCGGCGCGACGGCATCATGCGCCTGATTCGACATTACCCCGCCTCACTGTGTACCAAGGCCTTGTCGACTTACTACACCTTGCTGGCCGAAGAGCGTTCACGCTCGGAGGTGGCCTTTAATGTGCTGAGCATTCAGTCGGCCATGATTCCGCTGGTGGTCAATGGCCGGGGTATTTCTTTGCGCTACCAAAGCCACCCCTCTGTGGGCGGCTACGAGGTGGTCATTCGAATTCTCAAGACCGACCAGCACACCAGTTCCAAACCGCCAGACTTGGAGCAACTCGGTTACACGCCCGACCAGGTTGAGACCTTGAACGAAGCCCTGGGTTCGTCGTCCGGTGGCATCTTCATTGCGGGCATCACCGGTTCAGGCAAAACAACCACGCTCAGCGCCATGCTGTCTCGGCTGGCGCGCGAGGGCAATCGCAAAATTGTGGCCATCGAAGACCCTGTGGAATACATCGTTCCCGGGGTGTCTCATCTGTCCATTCAGCGCAGCGCGCAGGGCTCGCAAGGCAGCGCCACGGAAAACCCCTTTTCCGCGTCCATGATGGCTTTTCTGCGCATGGACCCGGATATTGGCATGTTTGGCGAAATTCGCGACAGTGTGTCTGGCGGCATGGCTTACACCGCCATTCAAACTGGCCACAAGCTGCTGACCACCGTGCACGCCACCTCTGGCATCGGCATTGTGGCGCGCCTGGCGTCTCCCCAAATTGCTTTGCAGCGCAGTGACATCTGCACCCCTGAATTCTTCTCGGCGCTGGTCTACCAGACCCTGGTACCGCTGAACTGCCCCCATTGCAAGGTGCCCTCCAAGCTGATCATGAGCGCGGAGGACTTGACCCAGTACGAAAGGTTTTTTGGCCTCAATCCCGACACCATGTGCAGTGCCAGTACCGAGGGCTGTTCGCACTGCTGCCCGCCTGACATGGCCAAAAACAAAGACGGTCACAACGGCATCAAAGGCATGAAGGTCAGTGCCGAGGTCTTGGTGCCCGATAACGACATGTGGGAGTTGATGCGTCGCAACGAAGACCTCAAGGCGCGCGATTTGTGGCGCAGCCAGCAAAGCGCGGCTTACGACCAGCCCCAAATGAACGGCAAACCCAGCTGGGCCCACAGTTTGTACGACATTTCTCAAGGCCTGGTCGACCCTTATTATTTTTCGCATATTTACGGCCTGCCCAGTCAGCTGGCCAAACGCTGAGGCACGCCATGTTCAACCCGCTGCACTATCTGATGAAAATAACGGCCCGCAAGGAATTGCGCAAGAACAGGGCCGACCTGTATTACGACATTGCCACTTCGCTGGAAGACCGGGTGCCCTTGTTCACCACCTTCAGAAAATACGAGGCCCGCGCCCGCCGACGCAAACCTGGCGAAGCCTTGGTCTATTTGGACATGCTGCGCGCCTTGGGCAGCGGATCAATGACAAAGGCTTTTAAAAATATAGCTCCCAACAGTGAGTTGCTCATGATCGACGCCCTGCAAAGTGCGGGCGACATCAAGATGGCCGAGGGTTTGAAGTTTCTGTCGCAGACGGCCGAAAAGACCGATGCCATGGCCGCTGCCGCCTCCAAGGCCGTGAAATACCCTGTCTCTATGCTGGTGGTCTTTGCTGCCATGCTCACGGGCTTTTCACTTCACATCGTCCCCATCCTGACCACCATGCTGCCGCCCGAAAAATGGCCGTTGCTGGGGCGGATTCTTTACACAATTTCGCAATTAATCACAAATTATGGGTTCTACTCTGTATTGACCCTTGCTGCTGCAATTGCAGCATTTATTTATAGTTTGCCGCGTTGGCATGGCCGAGGTCGACAAATTGTGGATAAATTCTTACCGTACAGGTTTTACAGAGACTATTACGGCGCCATGCTCGTGGTCTCACTTTCTATGCTGTTGCGCAGTGGTGTGTCCTTGCGATCCTCGCTGGACCGCTCACTGGCTTTTAGCACCCCGTGGATGCGTTTTCACATTCGTCGCATTCTGAAAACCCTGGCCAATGCCAACACCCCCAATTTTGGCGAAGCCTTTAAAACCGGCGTGCTCAATCAGTATTTGGAAGACCGGGTGCAAGACGCTTCAGAGCGCCGCAATCCAACCGAGGCTTTTGTGCGCATTGGGGTGGGTTCTATAGACCGCGTGATCGCCGAAATTCACAAATCAGCCGCTGGCATGAGTTCGGCCATCATGATTGTGTGCGGCATCGTGCTGTTCATCATGATGGGTGGATTTTTCAGTACCACCATGGAACTGCAAAGTGGCATCAAAGCGTCAGCCCAAGGCAATCGTTAAATTTGACTTTTCGGAGCAATGAACATGAAATTTTCAAGTCAAAAAGGCTTTACCTTGCTAGAGGTCAGTATTGCCACTGCAATCGCTGCGCTCGGTATCATGGCCACTTTGCAAATGCGGGCTGCGCAGACTCAAATTGATGCGGCGAGGTCGGTGGCGCAGGTCTATGAGCGCTTGAACAGCGCAGCCGGTAATTACATGACAATCTATTATAAAGATATTATCAATAAGGCCAGGGTGAGCCCGTTATGTGGGACTCCGGCTTACCAAATTCCCACTGATGGCTACTTTAATGCGGTCGATCATGGTTCGGACTGTAAGATCGAATTGACTGTGAATGGTCAAAAGAAAATAGTTAATAATTACCTCCAACCTAAACCCAGCGAGCTGGCTAAATTGGGCCTTTTGACGGCATCGGATGGAAGGTATGAAGATCAACTTCCCCTTCCAAGCTTTGCACTTGCGGGTGGAAGCGCATCTACCAGTATGGTGGCTTACAATACAAGCCTTGACCCCAGTTTTGGAGCTCCCTATAATCCAGCGCGCAATGGCATGGCCATTTTAATTTCTACGGCGTGCATCGACAAAAATTGTACTACCTATGAGGTGCGCAGTTTGGTGTACAACATTCAACCTTATTCAAATATTGGTGATAATGCTACTCTTTTGTACCGGGTCATGGAGGCGGCCGGTGGCGGTCGAACTTATTTGTCAGACACCCGATTTGGTGGAATATTGAAAGCAGATGGTGGAGTCAGTGAATGGCCCAACCCCATTAAAATACGAAATACCAGTGATGGCCCACCTTATATTTTGGCCATGAGTAATGGCTATTCACTTGATGATAAAAATCAATTTGTGCGCAAGGACGGAAGTACACCTTTGACCGGTGACTGGAATGTGGGAGGGCAAAGCATTACCGGCATCAACAATCTGGCTGCAAGTTCGGCAACAGTCACAGGAGCTTTGAATGCAGGTTCAGCGACAGTCACAGGAGCTTTGAATGCAGGTTCAGCGACAGTCACAGGGGGTTTGAGTGCAGGTTCTGTTTCGGCCGGGACTGTTTACGGTAATTCTGTCAGTGGTTTAACTGGCGTGTTCGGTAATTTTCTGGGCGGCGCCCGAGCGGCATTGAATGCCACCACAGCCTATTTTTCGGGGGATGTGACTACTGATGGAGAGTTGACAGTGGCTGGTGCCAGCAAGCTTAATAGCGACTTGGCCGTGGCTGGCAACACCGTACTTTCAGGTGGAACCAAGGTGGCGGATTTTCGCATTGAAAACGAAGCAGTTTTGGGTGGCGCCTGCAACCCCAGTACCCAAACCTTGTCCAGGGCCTCGACCAATAGCTCTGAGTATAACAATAGTTTGAGATTGTTGGTGTGTGATCCTGATTCTTCTAAATGGTCCACACCTCAAAAAGACTATGGTAGTTCAATTGATGGATTAACAAACATAACATCTGGTTTGCAAGTCACGACAAATAATCTATCGAAAAAGAAATTGGTTGTATATACAGATGTGTTGACTTGGCAGGCTGCAACGTATGATACTAATTTCCCAGGCAGGTATCAGACTGTTCCTAATTTCCAAGCTACAGGTGCTGGCAGAACTTGGGTGCCCACAAAATTCGCATGTAACAATGGTGATATGCCTCCGGTTTTGGTGTCCTATGATTGGGTGGCTGAACCCAATCAAACCTTGGTGTACAACGCTGGCTGTAAAAAAGGTAAATGGTATTTTGCTATGGGGCCTAAGGAGCGTAACATTGAGTATGGAAATGTTTGCAATTCGGGATTGGATTCGAAGTTAACAAATCCTGTGAGGGATATTTATGTTCCGCCCTATACAACTATAAATTATCAGCAGAGTGATTGCATTTCCGTAAATTTAGTTACACCTAATTTTAATGCTAATGCGATCACTGCCAACGTAATAGTCTTGAGATACGAATGAGTACGCCTTTGTCATTGATGTATCAGTGACTGTTTGGTGTTGTTAAGAGTATATTTGTGTATCCATCTGTTTATATTTGAGGTGTTTAATGAAGTCTGGAGTGTTTGGTCAGTTATATTTGCCAGTCTTGAGTGATTTGCTCTGGATTTTTATATTTATTTGGTTTTTTTCTGGCCTTGCCTGTGCGGCTCCATGTTTTGAGCAGGCGGCCCAACGCTACAGCGTACCCGCCAACCTGCTCAAAGCCATTGCCCTGCAGGAATCCAGTGGCCGACCGCATGCGGTCAACCGCAATGTCAATGGCAGTTACGACCTGGGCCTGATGCAAATTAACAGCGGCTGGCTGCCCACTTTAAAGCGCCACGGCATTTCCGAGCAGCATCTTTTTGACCCTTGCGTGAGCACCTTGGTGGGGGCTTGGATACTTTCCGGAAATTTTTCCCGCTTGGGCTACAACACCCAGGGCCTTGGGGCTTATAACGCAGTGTCGCCTCACAAGCGAGAGATTTATGCGCGTCAGGTGCTCAAGCGATTGGACCAGGTCAATCTCATGCAAGGGCATACACGGTAAATAAATTCGGTTGCTTTCGAATATTTTTTCTAAGCGTATTTTACAAGCGCTTATTTATCAATTACTTTTACAGTGAACCTTGGTCATGTTGATTCCCATTATTGACGCTGCTTGTTTTGCCTCCAGCCACTATCTCGGTCAGGGCGTGAGTGGGTCTTTCAAGAGCCTGCAATTTCTGGTGTCGAGTTCAGCCGCGCTCGATCATCACTCCGGTCTCATCCCAGGGCGTTTCGTGGTGGCTTTGCGTGGCCAGTCGCCGCAGCAGGCCTTGGGTCTGCCGTCTGCGTCATCTTTGCGTTTGGAGCGGCTTTACCTCTTGCGCATCAGCCGCACCGCAGCTGTGCCTGAACAAGGCAGCGCGGGTGTGCTTTGCCAGGCCCTCATCAAGCTCAACCCGTGCGGGCAGCAGCAGGGCAGCAGACCAGAGGCCCAGCTTGCGCCACTGGGTCAACTGGCCCCGGCCTCGCACGGCTTTGAGTTGTTGGACTGTGAGGTGGTCGGCACCTTTGCCCGCACCGCTGAGGGTCTTCTTCATTACTCAAGCGATGTCGACCTGGCACCAGCCGTGTCCTACCACCTGTACCGCCCCAACCATGCTTTGCTTGATTTGCTTATCAATGGTGGTGTGGCGGCGACCAGGCGCATTGCCTTTGGCCAGTTGCGCATCAGCGAGGGCCTTGATTACCTGAACGACGCTTTGCAGGCCGTGGTGTCCATGAACGATATTCGTGGCAAGCGAACAGCCATGTTCGGCAAAACGCGCATGGGCAAGTCCAACACGGTCAAGCTCATCATTCAAGGCATGCTGGACGCGACTGCTGCGCAGCGTGATGTGGGGCAGCTGATTTTTGACGTGAACGGCGAATACGCCAACAGCAACCCGCAAGACGGTGTGAGTGCCATCGCCGTGGCTTACAAAGACCGGTGCACCTCTTACTACCTGACCCGGCGCAACACCCAGGCCGATGCCACGGGCATTTTGCTGCGCTTTAATTTTTACGAGCGCACCGACGAGGCCATGGGCGTGATGCGCGAGTTGCTGCCGCCCGAGGTGGCCAACAGCGATTACGTGGGCGGGCTGCTGGGCTGCCAGATCCCTGCGCTCAGCCGCGGCGAAAACGAGCCGCCCTTGCAGGTGTTCAGGCGCATTCGCAAGATCATGCTGTACTGGACGGTGCTTGACCGCAGTGGCTTTGAGGCCCAGCCCGAACGGCTCAAGGCCGCACTGACCGCCCTGGGCATGCCGCCGTCCTTCAATCCCGGGTTTTCGCCGTCGCTGCGACTGGCCGCTTACCAGGCCATCAGCAACACGCCACCACCGCCTGCGCCGTCAAGCTTTGCACAAATGGTCAACGAGTTCTTGGTCATTGGCCAGTTCAGCAAGCGCTACCCCAACGACCCCAGCCTGATGGTGGACGGCCGCTTTATCTTCGACATGGACGAGGAGCTGATGGTGACCTTCTTGCAGCCGCACGCGGGCACGGGCACCTATGTGCTGCGCCCCTGCCTGCCGTACCACTCCTCCGAGGCCACCAACTTCACCGCCGATACCCTGGAGCGGCTGAGTCGGGGCGAGACGGTGATCATCGACCTGGGCAGCGCGAGCCAGCAAATCATCCGTTTTTTTGCGCGCAGCTTGTCAGAGGCGGTGTTCGCCATGCAAGAAAAAAAGTTCGCCAACAACGAACTCAACGACGTGTTTGTGCAGCTGTACTTTGAGGAGGCGCACGTCATCTTTCCCCCCGGCACCAGCCATGTGATGGACGTGTATTCGCGCATTGCCAAGGAGGGTGCCAAGTTCAACATCGGCTTTGTGTATTCCACCCAGTCGCCTTCGACCATCAGCAGCGACTTGCTGACCCAGACGGAAAACTTCTTCATTGGCCACCTCTCCAGCGAGCTCGATGTGCAGGGCTTGGCCCAGGTGCAGCAGGCCTTCAAGAGTGTGCAAGAGCGCATCTTGCGCCAACGCACGCCCGGCCTCTTGCATGTGCTGACCTATTCGCACCGCTACGTGGTGCCGCTGCAGGCCAATCTGTACACAGGCGAGTCGAGGTTGCTGTCATGAGCCTGGAGCTGAACACGCTGCCGGCCGCGTTCTGGACCGTGATGGCCGCTGTGCTGGGCGCCATGCTGGGCAGTTTTACAGGCGTGGTGGTCTACCGCCTCCCGCGCATGGTGCTGCAAGAAGCTGAGTTGAACCTGGCTTTTCCGGCCTCCCACTGCCCCAGTTGTGGCGAGAACTTGCATTGGTGGCACAACCTGCCGGTCATCAGCTATGCGCTGCTGCGCGGGCGCTGTGGTTTTTGCCAGGCGCCCATTGGTCGCGTCAACCTCTTCATGGAGCTGGCCCTTGCGTTGATCTGGGCCGGGTTTGTGGCGGCGCTGGGCCCCAGCGGCCAGGCGCTGGTGTGGGCCGGTTTTTTCTCGGTATTGCTGGTGCTGCTGGTGATTGACTGGCAAACCATGCTGCTGCCCGACGCGCTGACCCTGCCGCTGATGTGGGCCGGCCTGCTGCTGGCCACCGTGGGCGCCACGCAGCTGAGCCTGGGCCTGGCCGTGTGGGGCGCGGCAGGCGGCTACATGGTGCTGTGGCTGGTGGCCGAAGTGTTCAAGCGCGCACGCGGCGTGGACGGCATGGGCGGCGGCGACCTCAAGCTCATGGCCGCGCTGGGCGCCTGGCTGGGGGCCTGGGCCTTGTTGCCTTTGGTGCTGTTCTCCAGCCTGCTGCATGTGCTGCTGGCCTTGGCCATGGGCCGCCGCGACCAGCCCGCACCCTTTGGCCCTGCGCTGGTGGCCGCTGCTGTGCTGGTGTGGGCCTGCCGTGAGCAGGCCTGGATGCGGGTTTTGATGGGCCTCTAAGGCGACAGCGAAGGGGCAGCCATGGGCAAAACAGCAAAAGTGACCACCCCAGCAGCGCCCAAGTCCATGGACTCGGTGCTGGCGCAAATGGCCAGTGGCGACCTGGCCGGGGCCATGAAGCGCATCAACTCGGCTTTGAAGCGCCAACCCACCCACCCGGCCTGGTTAATGTGCGCGGGCGCTTGCGCGCGCGAGCTCAAAAAATGGGACCAGGCAGAGCATTTTTTGGAGCGCCTGGCCGTGCAAACGCCCAGCGTGTTTGAGGTTTGGCTCCATCTGGCCATGGCGCGCTGCGAGCAGCACAAAACCACGCCTGCCATGAACGCCTTGCTGCAGGCGCTGGCCTTGCAGCCCCAGCATGCGCACACCCATTACCTGATGGCGGGCATGTTCAAGCAACTGGGCCAAGCCCAGCACGCGCAAAGCGCCTATCTGCAAGCCTTGCGCTGCCAGGCAGACCACCCCCAGGCCAGTGCCGACCTGGGCCTGCTGTGGCAAGAGCAAGGCCGTTTTGACGCAGCTGAAACCAGCTACAGCCTGGCCGTGGGCCTGTCGCCCCACAACCCGGTGCTGGCCTACAACCATGCGCTGGTGTTGCAACACCTGCATCGGTTCACAGAAGCCGAGGCCAGCTACCGCCGCGCCTTGGCTTTGCGCCCGGATTTTCCGGAGGCCTTGAGCAATTTGGGCGCCTTGCTGGTGACTTTGGGCCGTGCCCAAGAGGCTGAGCAGCTGCTGCTGGCGCTGATTCAGGCCCACCCAGAGCTGCCCCCTGCGCACATCAACCTGGGCAATTTGTGGCAGGACCTGGGCCTCTTGGAACAGGCCGAAGCGGCCTTCAGGCGCGCCTTGGTCCTTGACGCGGCGACCGCCACGGCGCGCTTTAACCTGGCTAATCTGCTGGTGCGCACCGGGCGCCCGCAGGAGGCTGAGCTGCAGTTCAGGCAAGCCATGAGCCAGGCGCCCGAGGGCGAGCCCTTGATGGCCTGGAATTTGTCTTTGCTGCTGCTCAGCCTGGGGCGCTACGACGAGGCCTGGGCCCTGCATGAAGCGCGTTACGCCGAGAACTGGCCGGCCAATCACGTCAGAACCACGCAGCCGCCCCAGCTGCCTTACCCCGCCTGGCAAGGCGAGTCCCTGGTGGGCAAGCGCATTGTGCTGGTGCAAGAGCAAGGCGGCGGCGACCAAATTCAGTTTGTGCGTTACCTGCCGCTGTTGCTGGCCCAAGGGCCGGCCCATGTCACGCTGACCTGCCCCGAGCCGCTCTGGCCCTTGTTCAAGCAGTTCGAGTCAGCGCGGGTGAGCGTGCGCACCGTGTCTACGCTGGCAGACTTGCCCGCGCACGACTGCTGGGTGCTGCTGATGAGCTTGCCTCTTTATTTGGGCACCGATTCCCTGGCACGCATTCCTGCGGCCATTCCCTACCTTCAGCCCGAGCCCCAGCGGGTGCAAGCCTGGCAAGCTTGCTTGCCCACGGCAGGCAAGCGCGTGGGCCTGGTGTGGAAAGGCTCGGCCGGGCACCGCAACGACCACCACCGATCCTTGCCCAACGTGTCGTTGCTCGCGCCGCTGTGGCGCGTACCCGGCACGGCGTTTGTGAGCTTGCAAAAAGGCCAGGCAGAAGACCAAGCCATGGCGCCACCAGCGTGCCAGCCGCTGGTGCACCTGGGCTCGCAAGTTGAGAACTTTGCCGACAGCGCCGCCATACTGTCCCAGCTGGATCTGCTCATCTGCGTAGACACCGCCGCCGCCCACCTGGCCGGCGCGCTGGGTGTGCCCTGCTGGGTCTTGCTGCCGAATGTGGGTACCGACTGGCGCTGGCTCCATGAACGCGAAGATTCCCCTTGGTACCCCAGCTTGCGTTTGTTCCGCCAGGGCGCGCAAGAGAGCTGGGCGGAGGTGATAGAGCGGGTGGCGGTGGCTTTGGCGGACTTTGTCATGACCCGCAAGTAGCCCGATTTTCGACTGGTATTCACTGCCAAAAAGATGCTCAGCTCATCGCCAGCCGTGGCCCTGCCTTTTGTCTTTGGAGCCAGCCTGCTGGAGATACTGCCGGTCAACGGGCCTTCACCCACGCTAACAATCGCCGGCAGAGCTCCACAGCTGGAGCAGCGGACTGTGCTTTGAAAATCTGTATCTGACCCCGATTGATGTGACCCCGATTGATGAGGTCGATGTCGGAACCAGGCCGAAAATTGCCTTTGGCTCGGGAGGCATAAACAATGGCTTGTTCCACCGCGGCCTTGGCTGGCCAAAATTCTGAGCAAGGTGCAGAGGCTACGGCCCGGTAGTCCAAAAGACTCCGCACAGGCCTTATCGCTGGTGGGTGTGGTGGCGTCCATGTCAGCTTGAAGGCTCTATCCGAGATTGCATATCTGCCTGCAAATGCACGAACGCGGGGTGAAACGTTTTCACGATGCTGCCTACCAGCGTCTCGGCCACGGGCTTGTTGTCAATGTGCAAGCAGAGGTTTCGTTGATCGACCATGTCCATCTAAAGCTGGCCGTCGCTGATGATGCCTCGCTTGAAGGCCTCGCGCACTGTGCTGCGGGAACCAACCAAGCCGCTGATGCCCTCGTGCTCTAAAAAGTCCTTGATCACGTTCCAGGCCAACTCATGAACAAACTCAAAGGCCTGGATGACACCTTGCTTTTCCAGGTCGTTCAGTGCCCGCTGCTGCGACAACTCAACGGCCAGACTGAGTTGGTGCAATGCGCGTTGGTAGTTGTCGAAGCGCTGCTGCCAGCGAATGTCTTGGTTCATGATGACGCTGATCCTCCCAAAAAATTGAGCATGCCCAGGGGAGTAGCGACTTGTCTTTGGATAATCTTTATCTGACCCCGATTTCCCGGCCTTAGGCCGTGCCAGGGTGTATGGCTGTCATGTCCAGGCCAGGCGCGCAGACAGGCTATTGAAGCCTCATTTTATGGAGTGGCTACTGCTGAACTGGGTTCTCGTATTGTGAGCATTCAGCCGTTAAGGTCGGACTTGCAGCAGACGTCCCAATCGCTTCAGAAGTAGCGTTGGGATTTGCATTGGTCAAGGTCACCAGTTGCCTTGTTTTGCAAATATAAAACAGGGCGGGGTTGTAGGCTGCCTGTATCTCTGCATTTAACTTTGCTTGGCAGGCTATTTGCTTTTGGTTGTTCACTATGGTGCTGTACCTTTGCGATCCTCTTTCTCTCTCTACGATGGCCAGACAAGATTCTTTGGCTGTTATTTTCCTGTCCTCAATAAGACCTTCAATGGCTTTTTTTGCCGCATCCAGTCCTGGAATTAACATTCCGACCGCTAGCAGTGCCGCGATTATATATGGTGCAAGCGCGCTAAAATTTGTCATAAAAAATCTCCATTCAAATTATTATTAATAATCATTTAATTTGGTTTGTGTGGGTTAATATGGAGTGTTTAAATATAAATCTATGCATTGATTTGATTGTTTGTAAATAACTTTTTTTGGTTTCATGTTGTGTGCTCTAAAATTAAGCTTAAGGCCATCTTAAATGACCCGGAATGTGGCGAATGCGGTAATGTCGTCTGCGTTCTCATTAATGCCGAAGCTTGCGGCTGTTCCCGCGCCAACACCAAATAATCGGTTCGAGCTGTCACTGACGTGGTACAAAGCAGTGTTGAAATTGCTTGTGCGCCATTCCGTCGGCCAAGTGTTTGTGTTTAAGTTGGTGCTAAGAGTTGCAAGGGTTTGTAAATTTGCCACGGTTGGCAGTTGCACAGTGAAATTGGGATTGGCTCCGTTGTGGTTCGATATGATCGAATTAACTGATGGCCTTAAATTTGAATCGCCAATATCATCCGCACGTCCGTTTGGAATAGTGCTCGTGTTTTGGGTGTTGCCTTGTTGTGATCCTGTGTCTAAAAAGAAATACCAATTGTCATCGGTACCCAGTTTCCCTTTTATCAATAAATCATTACCCGTGCCCGAAAGTGCCAGGGCGTCCACTCTGTAATTGGAGTCATTGGTGATTGCATCGTGGGTCCTGCTTGCTGCAGTTCCACTGCTGTTTTGAACGGTGCCGCCGGTGAAGGAGGTGGATTGGACTGAAATACCGTCGATATCAAAATCCGCATTGATCAGCGTGTATTTGAAGGTCAGTTGGGTCGATGTTGACAAATCTCTGTCGAAGGTTGCCGGGCGAGTTTGTGGCTGTCCAAGGCTATTGGTGCCGATGATCAAGTTGATGGTTGGCGCTCCCGTGACATTCACTGCTTCGGACATGTTCAGGTTGACATAAATCGTGTCGTTTTCGTCCAGAACCTTGCTGAAGCCTCCTGCGTCTTTCACGGTTCTGGTGGTGTCAATTTCCACCGAACTCACCCTTGGCGTGCTGGCAGCCGGAACCAGGTTCAGCAAATCCTGGACGCTGTCAACGTCGTCGCCGTTGTTGGCAGTGCCCACCACAGCCGTGCGCATGGCTGCAAGGTTGTTGTCCGTCACGGTGGACACGCCCAACAGCCTGAAGTCGTCGACTGTTGGCGCATTCGAGGTGTCTGCGGGCACGCTGCCCAGCGCAGCGTAGGCCAAGACCTTTTGCGCGGCTGCGGCCAGGGCCTGCAGTTCCGCGATCTCATCCACGTTTGCATACACCTTGAGTTCGATCGCGTCGTTGAGCAGGTCGACCTTGTTGACCAGGAGGGCTGCTGGAGCGTCATTTCCCGAGAAAGCGTCGCTGCCCATGCCGTTGACACCCAGGTTGACGTAATCGCCGGAAGTCGCAGCCAGTCGGGTGGTGTTGGCGGTGCTGCCATTGGCGGCCGTCAGGATCTTGTCGTAAGCACTGGTCAAAGCTTCAATCTGGGCAACGGTATCGACCTGGCTGGCCGTGACATCGGGGTCGTCCAGCGCGTCGTTGTAGGAGGCCACGTTGCCTGCCGTGCCTGTGGTCACACCAGCTTGCTGGTAGGCGGCCCAGGGCAGGGCGTTGGCTGTGGTGCCCCCGCCTTTGGCCTGGTTGCTTTGCGCTGCGGCGCCAATGAGCCGCAGGTGCAGCTCTTCCAGGGAATCCACGTCATTCCCCGAGTCGGTGGAGTTGGCGATGGCGGCCTGGAAGGCGGCGAGGTTGGTGGCGTTCACGCCGGTCACGCCCAGCAGTTGCAGTTGCGCGAGGCTGGGCGCGGTGGCGCTGGCCGGCGAGGGTGCGGTGGCGAGGGCGGCGTAGTCCATGACGGCCTTGGCGGCATCGACCAGAGCTTGAAGTTCTCCAATCTCGTCGACGGCAGTGTTGGCCTTGGCTTCAATGGCGTCGTTGAGCAGGTCGAGCTTGTTGTCCAGCAAGGCGGCGTTGGCTTCCAGGCCGGTCAAGGCCAGGTTGCGGTAGTCGGCTGCAGTGGGGGTGGTGATGGCAGTGAGGTCACCGCTGGTGCCGTTGGCGGCGGCCAGGATCTTCTCGTATGAATCGAGCAGGGCGTTGATCTCGTCCAGGGTGTTGACCTTGTCGCCTGTGACTTGGCTGCTGTCCAGGGCTTTGTTGTAGATGGCGAGGTTGGCTTCCTTGCCTTTGGTCACGCCGGCCGCCTGGTAGGTGGCCCAGGGCAAGTTGCTTGATGTCGCGTTGTTGGCCTGCGCAGCGTCCCTGATGCGGTCTATGGCATCTTGAACCAGACTGGTACCCAGCAAGGTTTTGATCTTGTCCACAGTGTCCACCCCATCGCCCTTGTCGTCGGAGTTGGCAATGGCGGTCAGCAGCAAAGCCAGGTTGGCGTCGGTCACATTGTTCACACCCAGTTTGATGAGCTCGTCCTTGGTGGGCGCCGCTGAGGTGGCCGGGTTGGGCGCGCTTGTCAAGGCGGCATAGGCCATGACTTTTTGGGCAATGGCGGCCAAGGCTTGGAGTTCTGCGACCTCGTTGACGTCCAACTTTTCTTTGAGTTCCACCGCGCTGTTGAGCAAATCGACTTTGTTGTTCAGCAGGTCGGTGGCGTTGCCACCCGTGAATGCGCTGCTGTCGACGCCTGTCAGGCCCAGCTTGGCGTAGTCGGTGCTGATGGCTGTCAAGGAGCCGGGGTTGGGGGCGGTGCCGTTGTTAGGGGCGCTGCCATTGGCGGCCGTTAGAACCTTGTCGTAGGCGCTGATCAGCGCGTTGAGCTTGTCAACGGTGTTGACGGAGTCGCCTGTAACGGCGTCTGAGTCCAGGGCCGAGTTGTAAGAGGCCACATTGTCTGCGTTGCCTGTGGCACCTGCTGTGAGATAGGCTTCCCAGGGCAGGCTCACGGGCGGCGTGGCGCCGTTGTTGCTGGCTTTGTTCTTGTCAGCCAGCGTGCTGATGACCAGGCGCTGCAACTCGGGCACGGTGTCCACCTTGGTGGCGTCGTTGGTGGCGGCGATGGCCGCTTGCACAATGGCCAGGGTGGGGCGGGTTACGCCCTGAATTTGCAGCAGTTCAAGGTCTGCCAAGCTGGTTTTGCGCTTGGGGTCGGTGGCGCCTTGGATGAGCGCATCTGCCGCAGCGGCTATGTCGTTGAGGAAAGTCCATTCGGCCACGTCTGCACTCTGGCTGCGGTCAATGGCATCTGCCAAGAGGCTGACCTCGTTGGGGTTGTTGATGGCGGTGAGGTACAGGGCGCTGAAGTCGTTGGCCGTGAGTTTTTTGGCAGGAATGCCTTCATTGTTGGTGCTGCCGTCGGCCGAGTCGATCACGCGCAGGTACGCATTCACCAGCGACTGAAGTTTGGCGGCCGAATTGGTGGCTTGGGCATCAATGGGCTCGGCGTTGAGCGCGGAATTGATGGTGTCCAGGTTGTCGCTTGTCAAGCCGCTGTTGGCGCCCAGCACGAAACTGTAGTTTTGCAGCGTGGGCGTGGGGGGTGTGGCGCTGTTGTTTTGAGCGGCCAGCACAATGGGGTTGGTCTCTGAGAGCAAGCTGCCGACCACCTTGTCAATCAGGAGTTGCAACTCTTGGCGGGTGTCCACGTTGTCCAACACTCCTCCCACCTTGGCCAGCTCTGCGAGCACGGCGGGTAAAACGCCTTCGCTCAATTTTTGCAAGCCCAATGCTTTGAGTTGCGCCAAGGTGGGCAAAGGCGCTTGGCCTGAGGAACCTGTCATGACGGCGCTGACGGCATCGCTGAGGTCTTGGATTTCTTTGACGGTGTCAATGTCGGCTTTGGACTTGATGTCAATGACATCGTTGAGCAGTCTGGCTCGGTTGGGGTCGCTCACGCCCGTGACACCTATGGCCGTGTACTGGTCCCGGGTGGCCACGGTGGGCGTTGGGTCTGCAGTTCCGTTGGCAAGGGCGATGATGGTGTTGTAAGCCGCGACCAGGTCCCTGATCTTTTCTGTGGTGTCAACCGAGGCCTTGAGCACAGGCGCGCTGTTAAGGGCGTCGTTGTAAGAGGCCAGGTTGTTGCCCAGGCTGGCGGCTGCGCCTGCGCTTTGGTAGATCTCAAGGCTGGGAGTCGCTTCGTTGGCCTTGTTGTCCTCGGCGCGGTCTTGAATGATTTTGACGGCGGCGGCTTGGTTGATGGTGTCAAGCAGGGCTTGAATCTTGGGCACGGTGTTGACGCCCGAGCCGTCGGCCGTGGCGGGCGTGTTGCCGGTGTTGCCAATCGCGTCGAGCAAAGCGGTCAGGTTGTCTTTGGTCAGCCCGGTCAGTCCCAAGCTGAGCAGTCCGGAGATGCTGGGCTTGGTGCCCGTGCCTTTGTTGATGGCGTAGTCGGTGACTTCGGCCACGGTGCCAGCCAGCACCTGGATTTCGGCCACGGTGTTGACATCGCCGGGGGCTTTGATGTCAATCACGTCGCTGAGCAGGCTGGCCTTGATGTCGGAATCCACACCGGTCACGCCGATGGCCGCGTACTGCGCCCGGGTAGGGTCGCCATTGGCCGGATCTTTGTCGTTTTGGCCGTTGGCCGCAGCCAGGATGGCGGTGTAAGCATTGACGATGGCTTGAACCTCGTCACGGGTGTCTGCGGCGGCGCCGTCGACCTTGGCGCTGTTGAGGGCGCTGGCCAGCGCGCCCAGCAGCTCGGGGCTGGTGCCTGCGCCGGTGACGCCGGTCACGCCCAGCGCGGTGTAGTTCGGCGCAGTGGGGCTGGAGGCGTCGGCGTTGTTGGCCTGGGCGGCGCGGCTGATGGGGTTTTCGCTGAAGTTCAGGTTGGTGGGCAGGCCATTGATCAGGTCTTGCAGCTCTTTGACGGTGTCAGTTTCAGAGCCGTTGTCGTTTTTGCCCTCGATGGCGGCGAGCAGGGCGGACAGGTTGGCTTCTGTGACGCCGGACAGGCCCAGGGCCTTGAGTTGGTCCACGGTGGGGTCGGTGCCGCCCGGCGCGGCGGCGGCGATGACGCTGGCCACGATGTTGGCCAGGGCTTGCACCTTGGGCACGGTGTTGACGTCGTCGGCTGTCTTGCGGTCGACCACATCACCGAGCAGGCGGGCCAGGTTGTCGGCGTTGGTGCCGCTCAAGCCTGTGACGCCAATGGCCTCGAACTGTGCTTTGCTGGGGTCGGTGTTGGTGTCGCTGTTGGCGTTGACACCGTCGGCCGCAGCCAAGATGGCCACGTAGGCACTGACCACCTCCTGGATTTGAGCGGTCGTGCTGGTGTTGGTGTCGGTGACAGGCGTGGTGTTCAGAGCGCTGTTGATGGCGCCCAGGTTGTTGGCCGTGACTTGGCTGACCCCGGCGGCGGTGTAGTCGGCCACGCTGGGGGTGGTGGGGGTGGCGGAGTTGGCTTTGGCGGCTTGGCTGATGAGGTTGACAGCGGCGGCCTTGAGCACGCCGTTGACCAGGGTATGCAGCTCGGGCACGGTGTCCACCCCGGAGCCATTGGGGTTGGTGGCCGCAATGGCTTGTTGCACGGCGCTCAGGTTGTCGGCGGTGACGCCGCTCACACCCAGATCGCCGAGTTGGTCGGCGGTGGGTTTGGGGCTGCTGCCTGCGGCGTTGGCGATGACGGCGGCGGCGGCGTCGGCCAGGATCTGGATTTCAGCGACGGTGTTGACGCTGTCGTCGGTTTTGAGGTCTATGGCTTCGCCCAGCAGCTTGGCCACGGTGTCGTTGCTTGCGCCGGTCACGCCAATCAGGCCGAACTGCGCGGCCGTGGGGCCTTGGCCTTCGAGGACGTTGTCGCCATCGCCTGCATCGGCCAGGATTTTGTTGTAAGCATTGACGATGGCCTGAACCTCGGCTCGCTCGTCGGCGGCGGCGCCGTCGACCTTGGCGGTGTTGAGGGCGCTGGCCAGGGCGCCCAGCAGCTCGGGGCTGGTGCCTGCGCCGCTGACGCCGGTCACGCCCAGGTCGGTGTAGTCGGCCACCGTGGGGCTGGTGGCCGTGGCGTTGTTGGCCTGGGCCGCGTCGCTGATGGGGTTGCTGGTGTAGGTGCCGCCGCTGACGATGTTGGGCAGGCCGTTGATCAGCTCTTGCAGCTCTTTGACGGTGTCAGTTTCAGAGCCGTCGTCCTTTTTGCCCTCGATGGCGGCGAGCAAGGCGGGCAGGTTGGCGTCGGTGACGCCGGACAGGCCCAGAGTGCGCAGTTGGTCCAAGGTGGGTTTGGTGCTGCCTGGGGCGGCGGCGGCGATGACGCTGGCCACGATGGCGGCCAGGGCTTGCACCTTGGGCACGGTGTTGACGTCGTCGGCTGTCTTGCGGTCGACCACATCACCGAGCAGGCGGGCCAGGTTGTCGGCGTTGGTGCCGGTCAAGCCTGTGACGCCAATGGCCTCGAACTGTGCTTTGCTGGGGTCGGTGTTGGTGTCGCTGTTGGCATTGGGGCCGTCAGCCGCAGCCAAGATGGCCACGTAGGCATCGACCAGGGCCTGGATTTGAGCGGCCGTGCTGGTGTTGGTGTCGGTGACAGGCGTGGTGTTGAGGGCGCTGTTGATGGCGCCCAGGTTGTTGGCCGTGACTTGGCTGACCCCGGCGGCGGTGTAGTCGGCCGCGCTGGGGGTGGTGGGGGTTGCGGAGTTGGCTTTGGCGACTTGGCTGATGAGGTTGACAGCAGCGGCCTTGAGCACGCCGTTGACCAGGGTTTGCAGCTCGGGCACGGTGTCCACCCCGGAGCCGTTGGGGTTGGTGGCCGCAATGGCTTGTTGCACGGCGCTCAGGTTGTCGGCGGTGACGCCGCTGACACCCAGGTCGCCGAGTTGGTCGGCGGTGGGTTTGGGGCTGCTGCCTGCGGCATTGGCGATGACGGCGGCGGCGGCGTCGGCCAGGATCTGGATTTCAGCGACGGTGTTGACGCTGTCGTCGGTTTTGAGGTCTATGGC
>CAMCUN010000049.1 GCA_945878995.1 Polaromonas sp. YR568
TTGCTCCCTCGCCCCTCTGGGGAGAGGGCTGGGGAGAGGGGCACGCGTGAGGAAACGGTGGCGACGCGCTGCCCCCACACCGTCCTTCACCCAGAGGGCGGCGCTGAGGCCGGGTGATTGAGCGCGCAGCTCAGAGCCCCAATAAATCCAGCTCGGCCTCCACAAAGCCGGCGGCGCGCCGGGCGGGCAGGTTGAACGGACCTCTGAGCTTGGGCGGGGCGTACAGCTCGGCCAGGTGTTGGTAATGGCCGATGGGCTCCAACCCTTGCTGGCTGCACAGCCAGCGGTACCAGTGGTTGCCCACGGCCACATGGCCGATTTCGTCGCGCAAGATGATGTCCAAGATGGCGCTTGCCCGGTGGTCGCCGACCGAGACCAGCTTGCGCTGCACGGCGGGCGAGGCATCTAAGCCGCGGGCTTCGAGTGTGCGTGGCACGATGGCCATGCGAGCCAGCAGGTCGCCGCGTGTTTTGTACGCCATGTGCCACAGGCCATCGTGGGCCGCGAAGTCGCCGTAGGCATGGCCCAGGCTGTGCAAGTGCTCGACAAGCAGTTGAAAGTGCAGGGCTTCTTCTTGCGCCACGCGCAACCAGTCGGCGTAAAAGGCGGGTGGCATGCCGGCAAAGCGCCAGATGACGTCCAGCGCCAGATCCACGGCGTTGCATTCAATGTGCACCAAGGAATGAATCAGCCCAGCGTGGCCTTCGGGTGTACCCACCGAGCGTTGTGGCACTTCGCGTGCCGGCAGCAGCAAGGGGTGGGCAGGGCGGCCGGGAACGTCAGCAGGCTCGAGCAGTACCTGAGCGCTGTCCAGCGACAGGTCCACCAGGTTGTTTGGCAAGGCCCGCACTGCGTGGGCCTTGGCGTGGGGATCTGTCAGGCTGATCAGGTCCAGGGCAGTGGGGCGCAGGCTAAGCATGGGGGAATTATCTGTGCGCGGCAAAAAAAGGTCCCGAAGTTCGAGCTCTTGGCCGCCTTCGATCGACTGGAAAACGCGAGCGCTGTCTGAGGTAAACGGCAGAGCGCACAGCTTGTCAGCTTGTGCGAAAAGCAAACTTTGTTTTCTTCGACATCACACTGGCCCCGCGTGGGGCTTTGCGGCTGCTCGCCAAGAAACGCAGCTCTTGCTCTGTGGAGGACCGGTCAATTCACACAGCGTACGTTTTCTTTTCCCAGAAGGTCGGGGAGATTGCGCCGTGAAACGGACTCTCATCCAGTGCACTGTCTGATGTCGCTGCGAACACGGGATCAATGACAGTACAGCACCTGATGCCGCTGCTGGTTCGCCTGCAATGAGCGCAACCAATCCGATGACGGGTAATCCCTAGTTCTTCCGATAGCTACAACCCTCATAATTCTGAAATCATTTTCGATATCTCGAATTTTAAGGGTATGCATGACACGCTTGGCTGGCAAAATTGCCGTCATCACTGCGGCTGGGGACGGCATCGGGCGGGCCATCGCTGAGCAGTTTCATGCTGAAGGCGCCATGGTCTGGGCGACTGACGTCGAACCCGAGAAACTCTTGGATCTGGTGGTCGCGCAGCGGCTTAGGCTGGACGTGCGCAGTGATGCCGAAGTCGCGGATGTATTGGCGCGGGTCGGCGCTGCCGACATCCTTGTGAACTGCGCGGGTTTCGTCTCGCACGGCACTGTGCTGGATGCCGATGAAGCCGTGTGGGACAAGTCCTTTGACATCAACGTGCGCGGTATGCACCGAACCATCAAGGCTTTCTTGCCTGGGATGTTGGAGCGGGGCGGTGGCACGATCCTCAATATCGCCTCGTGCGCTTCGTCGGTGCGTGGCATTGGGAACCGCTACATCTACGGAACCACCAAGGGGGCGGTGATCGCACTCACCAAGTCGGTCGCCATTGACTTTGTAGATCGGCAGATTCGCGTCAATGCCATCTGTCCGGGCGCCGTTGAATCGCCCTCCATGAAGGAGCGTATTGCCGCAGTGGCCAAGCGCCTGGGTCAGTCGGTGGAGGATGTGCGCAAGACCTACATCGACAAGCAACTCAATGGACGCTTCGTGACAGCGCAGGAGGTTGCGTATGCGGCCGTTTATCTGGCTTCAGACGAGGCGGCGAGCACCACGGGGCACATCCACTTTGTTGACGGAGGGCTTGCGCTTTGAGGCCAGGCCAAGAGACTCAGCCCCATGCTGCGCGAAAATGGTTCGCGAGCGGATCAAGTTCGAGCCAGCACGTATCCTGCGCGGGGGAAGTGCACATGCACCGTTCCCGCGCGAGCGGCGCTTCGTCGCAGCGTGTAGTGATCGTCAGTGGCGGCCACAAGCACACCGGGCGTGGCTTCGGGTCCGAAGCTCTCGGCCGTGACCGTCACCGACTCGCCCAACGCGATGCCGTGCCGGTCGACGAATTTTGTCCCACCCAGCGGGCCGTCTTCGATGGGCAATGGCTGCGCAGCAGCCGCGATGGCAATGGCGCGCTCCGCATCAAAGGGCTGTGCGATCTGCGTGCCCAGGTCCTGCATCCGGTCCATCCATTCGCGCAGGTTCTCAGTCTGTCCCAAGACGTCGGCCTCAACAGGATGTCGGACGCGTGTGAGCCACAAGGGATGGTAGGCCGCAAAGTCTGCCACGCTGGGCGCTGGGCCAAGCAGAAAGCGCTGGTCGCCCAGCGTGTCGCAAAGCCGCTGCACGTGGCAGCGCAGCGCCGCCTGCGCGTCGGGCGACGCAAGCAGCTTCATAGAACCGAACATGGCTTTGCGGTCTTCTGCGAAAGCCAGCGCCGCCGTGGGCAGTCCGCCGTTCATCCGTGCGGGATTGCGCGGACCTGCGACAGCGGCCCAGAAAAAAGTGGTGTCGGCCCAGTGCGCCAGGATGCGCGCCAGCCCTTGCATGGGCTCCAGGTAGAGCGAGGGCAAGGGTTGCAGGCGCTCGAGCACTTCGCAGATCAGCGCGGTGTCGCAGTACACGTCAGCGCCGATCTGCAGGAAGGGCGTGCGGCGGTAACCTCCCGTGAGTTCAAGCACATCGGGCTTGGGCAGCATGGGCGGCACCAGAACCGATTTCCAGGCCATGCGTTTGTAGGCCAGCACCCGCCGGATCTTCTCGGAAAACGGCGATGTCTCAAAGTGATGAAGGATCAGATCGGTCATATTGCAGGCAAGGATAGTCGCAGGCGCTGCGTGCGTAAACCCCATCTTGACGCGCAGCAACGCCGCCTTGTTTGATTGCCCAATTGTTTAATTTCCAGCGTTTTCCAGCCACCCAACCTAAGGTCAACTCAGCATGAAAATCACCTCTTTTGTCGGCGTCACTCTCCTGGCCGCGGCTGCGTCGTCGAGCGCGCAGGTCACTTTGAACGCGAACGCCTGGGCACCGCAGACGCACCCTTTGACCACTGCCATGGTGTCGTGGTGCGCTGACGTGGAAAAGGCTACCAGTGCGCGCGTCAAGTGCAATCTGCTGCCCAAGCCGGTGGTCGCGGCGACGCAGACCTTTGACGCGGTCAAGGACGGGCTGGCCGACATTTCGTATGTGGTTCATGGCTTCACCCCGGGCCGCTTCCCGCTTGCCGAGATTGCCGAGTTCCCCTTCCTTGGCGATTCGGCGGAGGTCACTTCCGTGGCCTACCAGCGCATCTATGAGCGTTTGCTTGCAAAGGCAGACGAGCACAAGGGCGTCAAGACCTTGGCGATGTTCACGCACGGTCCGGGCCAGATCTTCAACACGCGGCGTCCCGTGGCGGAGGCCAAGGACCTTGATGGCCTGAAGATGCGCGTGCCAGGCGGCATGATCAACGAAACCTCCAAGGCCTTCGGCGTGACGCCCATCCTCAAGCCGCCAGCGGAAATCTACGAGATGCTGTCTTCGGGCGTCGCCGACGGCGTGTTTTTTCCCAAGGAGGCCGTGTTCACTTTCAAGGTCATCCCGGTGCTCAAGCACGCCACCTACGTGCCGGGGGGCCTGTACAACGTGAGCATCATGTACGTCATGAACCCAGCCGCTTGGGCCAAGATCTCTGCAGCTGATCAGGCTGAGATCACCAAGCTGTCTGGCGAATCGCTGTCGCGCCGTGGCGCGCGCGCCTACGACGAAGGCGACGCCAAGGGCGAGGTGGCGGTTCGCGAGGCCAAGATTCCGGTGGTGATGGCCAACCCGCGCATGGTCGCGGCGATCAAGGAAAAATCCGGCGTCCTCGAGCGCGCCTGGTATGAGCGGGCCAAGGCGCGCGGCATCGACGGAGAAGCCGCCATCGCGGCGCTGCGTGCTGAGATCGCTTCGCTGACCAAGAAATGAGCCAGACGCCGGACCGACCGAAGGTCGGGTCTCCCGAAGGGCCGGGTGGGGCCCAGCGCCCACCGGTTCTGTTCGTGTTTGACCGCCTGGTGACGCCCTTGCTCAACGGCGTTGCCGCCGCGGTGTTGTTCAGCCTGATGCTGCTGACCTGCGTCGATGTCACCGCGCGGTATTTTGGCCGACCGATTTTTGGGGGGTTTGAGCTCACCGAAATCATGCTGGCAGCCTTGATCTTTGCAGGTCTACCGCTGGTCACGCTGCGCAACGACCATGTCACAGTCGATTTGTTCGACGCTGTCACGCCTGACTGGCTCCTGCGTATCCAGCACGTGGCCGCCTGTGCGCTCGGTTTCGTGTGCGTCGCCTTTGTGTCCTGGAGGCTTTGGCTGCGCGCGATCCACATTGGCGCTGCGGGCGAAACCACGGGGCAACTGAAGATCCCGATGTCCTGGCTTGCGTATTCCATGAGCGTGCTGACGGCATTGACGGCCGTGACGCTCATCCTACTCATGCTGCGCCCGCCGAAACGGGATGAGCCACTGACCTCTTTGTGAAAGCCGCATGACCGAAGCACTCCTGGCCCTAGGGGCTTTTGTTGTCCTCGCATTCCTGCGCGTTCCCATGGCCTTTGCGATGGGCTTCGTGGGCTTCGTTGGAACCGCCTGGAAACTCAACTTCAATGTCGCCGCTCAGATGGTGGGCACCATCAGCTACGAGACCGGCCTGGCCTACGGCCTTTCGGTGATTCCGCTGTTCATCTTGATGGGCAATTTCGTGGTGCGTGCGCGCATGTCCGAAGAGCTGTTTCAGGCAGCGCATGCCTTCATCGGCCATTGGCGCGGCGGCCTGGCGATGTCGACCATCGTGGCCAGCGGCGGCTTTGGCTCGATCTGCGGATCCTCCATTGCCACATCGGCCACCTTCGCGAAGGTGGCCTACCCATCGATGAAAAAATACGGCTATAGCGATGCGCTGTCGGCCGGCTCGATCGCGGCGGGCGGCACGCTGGGGATCCTGATTCCGCCATCGGTGCTCATGGTGATCTACGGAATCATGACCGAGACGCACATCGGAAAGCTCTTTGTAGCGGGGATCCTGCCAGGTCTGTTGGCGGTGGTTCTGTTGTGTTTGGCGATCGCCTGGACAACCTGGCGCGATCCGGCTGCTGGGCCTGCGGCCGAGCGCAGTTCGGGCCGCCAGCGTCTGGTGGCGCTGCGGCGCATCTGGCCTGTGCTGTTGCTTTTTGCCATCGTGATCGGCGGCATCTATGCGGGCGTCTTTACGGCCACCGAAGGCGCTGGCATCGGCGCTGGCGCGGCCTTCTTGTTCGCGCTGGCGCGCCGCGCGCTGAGTTGGAAGGCTCTGAGCGAGGTGCTGGTCGAGAGCGCCCGCACGACCGCGATGTTGTTTGCGGTGCTTATCGGCGCTTTGCTGTTCGCGAACTTCGTTAATTACACCAGCATGCCCTCGGACCTCAAGGGCTTTGTTGGCCAGTTTCAACAGTACCCGATGGCGGTGATCGCGGCCATCTGTGTGATCTATATTCTTCTTGGCGCCGCGATGGAAGAGCTGTCGATGATCCTGCTGACCGTTCCCCTTTTCTTCCCAGTCGTGACCCAACTGGGCTACGACCCAGTGTGGTTCGGCATCGTCATCGTCATCGTCGTGCAGATCGGCCTGATCTCGCCGCCGGTGGGAATGAACATGTTCGTGGTGAAGAATTTGCTCCCGCATATATCTGTGGGCACCGTTTTTCGCGGGGTCTGGCCTTTCGTGGTGGCCACCATCGGCTTGCTTGCCCTGATTGTTGTGTTTCCGGAAATTGCTCTGGTTTTGCCTGGAACGATGAAGTAGCGGATTCCCCCGGCGGGATGATGACGTTGACACGAGAAGGGGTGTCTTTAGCTTGCGGTGCGCGTCTTTGAGGCCGAGCATGCGCCCCATCCTGCAGCGCGTTGGCTCTCAAGGGGCTTTCCCACATTGAAGCGGTGTGGGCACTGTCGCGCCCATTTGGCGGGGTCCGATCCGAAGAGCACCATCGCGCTCATTGCAAAAGGGATCACCAGCTGGCTTTTTTTGGAGCCCATCTGCTGGCGACAAGGGCCCAAAAAATCAGCTTCTTTACAATGCCATTTTCTTGTCCTTTTGCGGAACTTCACTATGGCTATTTACCAGCTCGGCGCCGAGACCCCCCAAGTCCACGCCACGGCCTGGGTGGCCGACAGCGCCCAAGTGATGGGGCGGGTGATCATGGATGAAGACGCCAGCGTGTGGTTTGGCGCGGTGGTGCGCGGCGACACCGAGCACATCCTCATTGGCAAAGGCAGCAATGTGCAAGACGGCAGCGTTTTGCACGCTGACCACGGCATGCCGCTGACGATTGGCCAGAACGTGACCGTGGGTCACCAGGTCATGCTGCACGGCTGCACCATTGGTGACGGCTCGCTCATTGGCATTCAGGCAGTGGTGCTCAACGGCGCCAAAATTGGCAAAAACTGCTTGGTGGGCGCGGGCGCCTTGGTGACCGAGGGCAAGGAATTTCCTGATGGCTCCATGATTTTGGGCAGCCCCGCCAAGGTGGTGCGCCAACTCACGCCCGAGCAAATTGAAGGCTTGGCGCAAAGTGCCCAAGGCTATGTGTACAACGCCAAGCGTTTCAGGGCGGGGCTCCAAAAAATCGCTTGAGCGGTGTGGGTTGTTGGCCGGTCGCAGGCCTGCGGCCGGTTTTTGTTTTTTTGTCGGCCTCTTGTGCAAAGTCCCATGTCAGAACTCCATAAATTCATTTTTGACGGCCTGCCTGTGCGCGGCATGCTGGTGCAACTCACCGATGCTTGGCAAGAAATCCTCAAGCGCCGCGAGGCCGCTGGCGGCTACCCGCCTGAGGTCTTGCAACTGCTCGGCGAGATGGCCGCGGCCGGGGCGCTGATGCAAAGCAACATCAAGTTCAATGGCTCGTTGGTGCTGCAGATCTCGGGCGACGGGCCGGTCAAGCTGGCTGTTGCCGAGGTGCAACCCGACCTGAGCTTGCGGGCCACCGTGTCTTTTGGCGCTGAAGGTGCGCAGGGTGTGGCGCCTGGCGCCACGCTGAGCCAAATGGTCAACGTCCACAACCAGGGCCGCTGCGCCATCACGCTGGACCCCAAGGACCGCTTGCCTGGCCAGCAGCCTTACCAGGGCGTGGTGCCGCTCTTTGGCGACCAGCATGAGAAGCTGGAAAAACTCAGCGAGGTGCTTCAGCACTACATGCTGCAAAGCGAGCAGTTGGACACCTGCTTGGTGCTGGCGGCCAATGACAAGGTGGCGGCAGGTCTGTTGATACAGCGCTTGCCCGTGATGGGTTCTGGCAACCTCGAGGGCCAGCTCGACCGTGACGCCAACGAAGATGCGATTGGTCGCAACGAGGACTACCAGCGCATTGCCATGCTGGCCGCCACGCTCAAAGCCGAGGAGTTGCTCAGCCTGGATGTCGAGACCATTTTGCACCGCTTGTTTTGGGAAGAAAAACTCAGCCGCTTTGAGCCGCAGCACCCGCGTTTTGCGTGCAGCTGTTCTCAAGAGCGGGTCAGCGGCATGTTGCGCAGCCTGGGCGAGCCCGAGGTGCAAAGCATCGTGGCCGAGTTCGGCTGGGTGAATGTGGGCTGTGAGTTTTGTGGCGCGCAATACCACTTTGACCCGGTCGAGGCACTGCAAATTTTTGCGGCCCCGGCCAACCTGCCACCCGCCCCCGACAGCTTGCAGTAACTAAGGCGCTTTCAGGGTGACTCGCAACGGCAGCATGGCACACGCTCGCAGCATGCAGACCAGTGTGCGAGTTCCTGCCTGAGCTGTGCGGGCGTACGGCTTCATGAGTGATGTAGGAGCCGGCCTGCCGGCGAATCTTCGCATGAGGTGATGCCCGATGTCCGGCACGAATCGCCTGCAGGCAATCTCCTACAAGGGGAAATACCGCTGCCATTCATCACGGCTATTTCTCGCAGCACTTCATCTGCTCTAAGGTTGTGCGCGCTGGGCCAGCAACTCGGTAAAACTGCGGTGCTCGCACGCAGGGTCGCTGCAGTCGCTGCAGCGCCAGCCCGGCCTTCTGGATTCAACGCCCGTTTGCGGCAACACGCCTGCCAGCTCGGGCAGCCACGGCAACAGGGTGTGCAGCGCCTGCGACAGCTGCGCCGGGGGCGTGCCGCGCAGCACTTGGTAGGCCAGGCCCAGGGCGTGCAAAGACTGGCGCAGGGCCTGGTGTGCTTGCAGCGCGGCGATGGTTGCGGCCGGCTCTTGGTCTTCAAAAGCGCCCTCATCCCAGGCCAGCAACCAGCGCAGCTGGGCATCCGCGCTGTCCTGCGCGCTTTGGGCAAACTGCCAATGCAGCTGACAGGGCGAACTGGCCAGGCTTTGTTCCACGGCTTGCGCCAGGGCCAAGCCTGTGGCTTTGACTGCGCCCAGAACAGCAATGTTCAGCGCCGGCATGCGGCTTGGAGAGGCGGGGAAAGTCACAGCGGCAGACATGAAAAAGCCCCTACAGCAAGGGGCTGGAAAACAAGGGGCTAGAAACCAAGAAGCTGGGGATCACTTGTTGATCTGCACAAAAATCTCGTTGGGTTTGACCATGCCCAACTCGCTGCGCGCTTTTTCTTCGACCATGTCCAGGCCCTCTTTGAGGTCGCGCACCTCGGCCGCCAAGCGCTCATTTTCTGCTTGAGCGGCCTGGTTGACCTGCTGCAACTCGGTGAGTTTGCGCTGCATTTGCGCCACGTTGGGAACGCTTCCCCGGCCTACCCATATTTGGATCTGCAAGATGGCCAGCAGGCTGATCAACAGGCCTGCAATCACGCGTTTTCCCACGGTCACGGCCGCTGGCTGTGTCAGCGCAGGTTGTAGAACGCCGCGCGACCAGGGTAGCTGGCAATGTCGCCCAGGTCTTCTTCAATGCGCAGCAGCTGGTTGTACTTGGCTGTGCGGTCAGAGCGGCTGAGCGAGCCGGTTTTGATTTGCCCGGCGTTGGTGCCCACCGCGATGTCGGCAATGGTCGAGTCTTCGGTTTCGCCCGAGCGGTGGCTGATGACGGCGGTGTAGCCGGCGCGCTTGGCCATTTCAATGGCGGCAAAAGTTTCAGTCAGCGTGCCGATCTGGTTGATCTTGATCAAGATGGAGTTGGCAATGCCTTTGTCTATGCCTTCTTTGAGGATTTTGGTGTTGGTCACAAACAAATCGTCACCGACCAGCTGCACTTTTTTGCCCAGGCGCTCGGTCAGCAGCTTCCAGCCGTCCCAGTCGGTCTCGTGCATGCCGTCTTCAATGCTGATGATGGGGTATTTGTCGACCCAGGTGGCCAACATGTTGGTCCATTCCTCGGCGGTCAGCACCAGGCCTTCGCCTTCGAGGTGGTACTTGCCGTCTTTGTAAAACTCGCTGGCCGCGCAGTCCAGGCCCAGGGCAATTTGTTCGCCGGCCACAAAGCCTGCTTTGCCGATAGCTTCCAAAATCATTTGAATGGCGGCCTCGTGGCTGGGCACGTTGGGGGCAAAGCCGCCCTCATCGCCCACGGCCACGCTCATGCCCTTGTCATGCAAGATTTTCTTGAGCGCATGAAACACCTCGGCGCCGTAGCGCACGGCTTCGCGGAAGCTGGGCGCGCCCACTGGGATGATCATCAGCTCTTGCAAATCTAGGTTGTTGTTGGCGTGCGCACCGCCGTTGACCACGTTCATCATGGGCACGGGCATTTGCATGCCGCCCGAGCCGCCAAAGTAGCGGTAAAGCGGCAGGCCGGCTTCTTCAGCGGCGGCGCGGGCCACGGCCATGGAGACGGCCAGCATGGCGTTGGCGCCCAGGCGGGACTTGTTGTCGGTGCCGTCCAGGTCAATCAAGGTGCGGTCTAAAAAAGCCTGCTCGGAGGCGTCCAGCCCCAGCACGGCTTCAGAGATTTCGGTGTTGATGTGTTCCACCGCCTTGAGCACGCCTTTGCCCAGGTAGCGGGTGCTGTCGCCGTCGCGCAGCTCAATGGCCTCGCGCGAGCCGGTGGAGGCGCCCGAGGGCACGGCCGCGCGGCCCATCACGCCGGATTCGAGCAACACGTCGCACTCGATGGTGGGGTTGCCGCGGCTGTCAAGGATTTCACGACCAACAATGTCAACAATCGCACTCATGTATGTCTTTCTTAGGAGATTTCAAAATTCGTGAGGGCTCAGACGCCTTCAACCACCAGCATGCGCATGTCTGCGGCGCCTTGCCGGGCAGCGCGGGCGCTGGCGTATTCGGGCGAGGCTTCAAAGTGCCTGGCCTGGGCCATGGAGGGGAACTTGAGCACCACCAGGCGCTCGGGTTGCCAGTCGCCTTCCACCACCTCAATGGCACCGCCCCGCACGCAGACCTCTGCGCCGTGGGCTTGCATGGCCAGCGAGGACAGCTTTTTGTAGGCCTCGTACTGCACCGGGTCGGTGACAGTGACATGGGCAATCAGGTAGGCACTGGGCATGGTGATCAAGCGTTGAAGTTGTTTTCCAGAAAACCGCTTTGCTTGGTGACGCTGTCCAGCGTGACCAAGGTCTCCAGCAAGGCCCGCATGTGCTTGAGCGGCACGGCGTTGGCGCCGTCTGACCAGGCGTCTTGCGGCTTGGGGTGGGTTTCCATGAACAGGCCCGCCACACCGACGGCCACGCCCGCGCGAGCGAGCACGGGCACCATGTCGCGGGCACCGCCGCTGGTGGCGCCCAGGCCGCCGGGTTTTTGCACCGAGTGCGTCACGTCAAACACCACCGGGGCGCCAGACTTGCGCATCTCGGCCAGGCTGCACATGTCGGCCACCAGGTTGTTGTAGCCAAAGCTCACGCCGCGCTCGCAGGCCAAAAAACGGTCCTCGCTCAAGCCCGCCTCGCGGGCTGCGTCACGCGCTTTGTCAATGACGTTCTTCATGTCCCAGGGCGCCAAGAACTGGCCTTTTTTGATGTTCACCGGCTTGCCCGATTGCGCCACCGCGCGAATAAAGTCGGTTTGGCGGCACAAAAAAGCCGGGGTTTGCAGCACATCGACCACGCTGGCCACCTCGGCCACCTGGCTTTCGTCGTGCACGTCGGTCAAGATGGGCACACCGAGCTGTCGGCGCACCTCGTCCAAGATGGTCAAGCCCGCCTCCAAACCCATGCCGCGCTGGCTGCTGCCTGAGGAGCGGTTGGCTTTGTCAAAGGAGCCCTTGTAAATAAGGGGGATGCCCAGTGCGCTGCACATCTCTTTGAGCTGGCCGGCCACATCGAGGGACATCTCCAGCCCCTCAATCGAGCAGGTCCCTGCGATCAAAAAGAAAGGCTGGTCCAGGCCGACTGGAAATCCACAGAGCTTCAAGCGGCCACCTTCAGCGATTTGCCGCTGTCTTTGTGGTCCAGCGCGGCCTTGATGTAGGCGTTGAAAAGCGGGTGGCCATTCCAGGGCGTGGACTTGAATTCAGGGTGAAACTGCACGCCCATGAACCATGGGTGCACCTCAGGCGGCAGTTCAATGATTTCAGTGAGTTGCTCGCGCTGCGTCAAGGCCGAGATCACCAAGCCTTTGCTGCGCAATTGGTCCAGGTAATTGACATTGGCCTCGTAGCGGTGACGGTGGCGCTCGGTCACCACATCGCCGTAAATTTGGTGGGCCAAGGTGCCTCGGCTCACATCAGAGCTTTGCGCGCCCAGGCGCATGGTGCCGCCCAGGTCAGAGTTTTCGTTGCGGGTCTTGATGCTGCCGTCGGCGTCTTTCCACTCGGTGATCAGCGCAATCACAGGGTGCGGGCTGTCGGGCTCGAACTCGGTGGAATTGGCGTGGGTCAGGCCGGCCACATGGCGGGCAAACTCAATGGTGGCCACCTGCATGCCCAGGCAAATGCCCAGGTAAGGCACTTTGTTTTCGCGGGCAAAGCGGGCCGCGCAAATCTTGCCTTCAATGCCGCGTTTGCCAAAGCCGCCGGGCACCAAAATCGCGTCGAACTTGGCCAGTTGCGACACGTTGTCCGGCGTCAGCAGCTCGGAGTCCAGGTACTCAATGTTCACTTTGGCATGGTTTTTCATGCCGGCGTGGCGAACGGCCTCGTTGAGCGACTTGTAGCTGTCAGACAGGTCCACGTACTTGCCGACCATGGCCAAGCGAATTTCTTGCTGCGGGTGCTCAATCTCGTGCACCAGGCGGTCCCAGCGGGCCAAATTGGCCGGCGGGGTGTTCAGGCGCAGCTTGTCGCAGATCAGCCCGTCCAGGCCTTGCTCGTGCAGTATGCGCGGCACCTTGTAGATGGTGTCCACGTCCCACATGGAGATCACGCCCCACTCGGGCACGTTGGAAAAGAGCGAAATTTTGGCGCGCTCTTCCTCGGGAATGGGGCGGTCCGCGCGGCACAGCAGCACATCGGCTTGAATGCCAATTTCGCGCAGCTGCTTGGCCGTGTGCTGGGTGGGTTTGGTTTTGAGCTCGCCGGCGGCGGCAATCCAGGGCACGTAAGACAGGTGCACAAAAGCCGAGTTGTTGGCCCCCAGCTTGAGGCTCATTTGGCGCACGGCCTCCAAAAACGGCAGGGACTCGATGTCGCCCACCGTGCCGCCAATTTCCACAATGGCCACGTCCACCGCCTCAGGGGTGCCCACGCCTGCCCCTCGCTTGACGTACTCCTGAATCTCGTTGGTGATGTGCGGAATCACCTGCACCGTCTTGCCCAAATAATCGCCACGGCGCTCTTTTTCGAGCACGCTTTTGTAGATTTGGCCGGTGGTGAAGTTGTTGCAGCGGCGCATGCGCGTTTCAATGAAACGCTCGTAATGGCCCAGGTCCAGGTCGGTTTCGGCGCCGTCGTCAGTGACAAACACCTCGCCGTGCTGAAACGGGGACATGGTGCCAGGGTCCACGTTGATGTACGGGTCCAGCTTGATAAGGGTAACTTTAAGGCCCCGCGATTCAAGGATCGCGGCCAAAGAGGCAGACGCAATTCCCTTGCCCAGGGAAGACACCACACCGCCGGTGACGAAGACAAATTTGGTCATGTCATGAAGGAACGCAAGACAGTTCCTTAGTGGGAAATTCAGATTATAGGGGCCGCTTTCTGCGCGCCCAGCCTGTGATGGCGGCCAATCTTGTACATTGCGCGCATGAGCCAAATCCCACAGGCAGGCAGCTTGGCCGGCCCACCCCCACCTCAATTCCCGCCCCATTCGCTGTCCAACCTGCTCGGCAAGCACATCGTGCTGGGCTTGTCGGGCGGCATAGCTTGCTACAAGGCCGCTGAGCTTTGCCGCGCCTTGGTCAAGGCCGGCGCTGCCGTGCAAGTGGTCATGACCGAGGCCGCTGCCCAGTTCATCACGCCGGTGACTATGCAGGCCTTGAGCGGCCGGCCGGTCTACACCAGCCAGTGGGATGCGCGCGAGGGCAACAACATGTCGCACATCAATTTATCGCGCGAGGCCGACGCGATTGTGGTGGCACCTGCCAGTGCCGACTTCATGGCCAAGCTGCTGCACGGGCGGGCCGACGAATTGCTCAGCCTGATGTGTTTGGCTCGCCCCATGGCCCAAGTGCCTTTGATTGTGGCCCCGGCCATGAACCGCGAAATGTGGGCCAATCCCGCGACGCAGCGCAATGTGGCGCAGCTCAAGGCCGATGGCATCCATGTGCTCGACGTGGGTCAGGGCGACCAAGCCTGCGGGGAAACCGGCGACGGCCGCATGCTCGAAGCCGATGAACTTCTGGAAGAGCTCGAAGCCTTTTTCACGCCCAAGCGGCTGGCCGGCCAGCATGTGCTGGTGACTGCCGGCCCCACTTACGAGGCCTTGGACCCGGTGCGCGGCATTACCAATCTGTCCAGCGGGAAAATGGGTTTTGCCATTGCCCAGGCCGCCTGGCGGGCAGGCGCCCAAGTCAGCTTGGTGGCCGGCCCCGTGGGCCTGGCCACGCCGCGCGGGGTGCAACGCGTGAATGTGCAGTCGGCCGAGCAAATGTGGCAGGCGGTGCAGCCGCTGGCGCAAGTGGCCACTGTGTTCATTGCAGCGGCCGCCGTGGCCGATTGGCGGCAGGCACAGGTGGCCACGCAAAAAGTCAAAAAAGACGCCAGCGGCGCCACGCCCGATTTGCATTTTGTGGAAAACACCGATATTTTGGCCAGCGTGGCGCGCTCGGGCCGGGCGCAAAGCGGGGCTTTGTTTTGCGTGGGTTTTGCCGCCGAAAGCCACGACCTGCAGGCCCACGCCCAAGCCAAGCGTTTGCGCAAAGGCGTGCCGCTCTTGGTGGGCAACATCGGCCCGGCCACCTTTGGCCGCGATGACAATGCCCTGCTGCTGCTGGACGAGCACACTTGCGAGGCCTTGCCGCAAGCCCCCAAAACAGTGTTGGCCGCGCAATTGATTGATCGCATTGCCCAGCGCCTCAATTCCTGATCCTTCCTGATTCCTCAAGCTCACCATGAACATCGACGTCAAAATTTTGGACCCCCGTCTGCAGGGCAACCTGCCCACCTACGCCACCCCAGGCAGCGCCGGCCTGGACCTGCGGGCCTGCTTGCAAGAGCCCTTGACCTTGGCGCCCAACGCCTGGCAGTTGGTGCCCACGGGCATGGCGATTTACCTGCAAGACCCCCGCTTTGCGGCGCTGATCTTGCCGCGCTCTGGCCTGGGCCACAAGCACGGCATCGTGCTGGGCAACTTGGTGGGGCTGATTGACAGCGACTACCAGGGCCAGCTGATGGTCAGCGCCTGGAACCGCAGCACCACGATCTTCACCATTGAGCCCATGGAGCGCATTGCGCAATTGGTGATCGTGCCTGTGGTGCAGACCACATTCAATGTGGTGATCGAGTTTGAAGCCTCCCAGCGCGGGGAGGGCGGCTACGGCTCCACAGGGAAAAACTAAAGCTTTTCAGTGCAGGGTTGGGCCGGTGCTGCCGTCATCGTTCAAGCCCAGCGACGATTCAAGCTTGAAAAAGCCTGTGCCCAAAGAGCCGTTGTCTGTTTCTTCTTGCGTGGCTGCGCGCACCGAGGCCACCTTGATGTGCAGGCGAATGGCAATGCCGGCCAAGGGGTGGTTGCCGTCCAGCACCACGTGCTCGGGGTAAATGTCGGTCACGGTGTACATCAATTCGGGCGAAGGGTCGCTGCTGGCGCCGGCCGGCAGGCTGTGGCCGTCATAGATCATGCCCTCTTCCAACTCGGCCGGAAACAGGCCGCGCGGCTCAAGAAACACCCGGTTTTCGTCGTAGTCGCCAAAAGCATCTTCGGGCTCCAGGTGCAAGTCGACCTTGGCGCCCACCTCATGGCCTTGCAGGGCTTTGTCTATGCTGGCCAGCAGGTCATGGCCGCCGACCAAAAATTCGATGGGCTCGTCCAATTTGTCGAGCACTTCACCCAAGGTGTCTTTCATCACCCAGGTGAGCCCCACCACGCAGTGTTCACTGATTTTCATTCCACAATTGTCACATGGATACCCAACACGCTTTGCCACTCCTGGGGGGGCTGACACCCCAGCAATTCATGCGCCGTCACTGGCAAAAAAAGCCTTTGCTGGTGCGTCAAGCCATCGCTGGATTCAAGCCCTTTCTGAGCCCCTCAGAGCTCTTTGAGCTGGCCAGCCGCCAAGAGGTGGAGTCGCGCTTGATTGTTCAAAAAACAAGCCCAAAAACTTCAGGCCCCCCAGCTGCAAGCAAATGGGCCATGAAGTCCGGCCCCTTTGCGCGCCGCGCCATTCCGCCCCTGAAGCAGCCGGGCTGGACCTTGTTGGTGCAAGGCGTGGATTTGCACTTTGCGCCCGCCCACGAGCTGCTGCGGCAGTTCCGGTTTTTGCCCGATGCCCGGCTTGACGACCTCATGGTGTCCATGGCCACCCCAGGCGGCGGGGTGGGGCCGCATTTCGACAGCTACGACGTGTTTTTGTTCCAGGCCAGCGGCAGCCGGCGCTGGCGCATCAGCGCGCAAAAAGACTTGAGCTTGCAGCCGGACGTGCCCTTGAAAATTTTGCAAAACTTTCAGGCCGAGCAGGAGTTTGTGCTGCACGCCGGTGACATGCTTTACCTGCCGCCCCGCTATGCCCACGACGGCGTGGCGGTGCAAGCCGAGCAGGGTGAGTCAACGGCGCCCTGCATGACTTACTCCATCGGTTTTCGCGCCCCCCATGAAGCCGAGCTGGTCTCTGGCTTGCTGGAGCGCTTGGCCGAGGTGGTGGCTGATGAGGCCGAGGGCTTGCCCGCCCGCTTTTACCGCGACCCAGGCCAGCTGGCCACCGACACCCCGGCCAAGTTGCCTGAAGGCTTGGAGCAGTTTGCGCGCACAGCCCTGGAGCGCGCACTCAGCCCTGAGCTTTTGGCCTCTGTGCTGGGGGAGTACCTGAGCGAGCCCAAGCCCTCCGTGTGGTTTGAGGCCAATGAGCAGGAGCTGACATGGCCGCCTGCGTCAGGCTTGAGTTTGCATGCGCGCAGCCGCATGCTTTATGACCAGACGCAGGTGTTCATCAATGGGGAGAGTTTTCTGGCCCGTGGCGCCGATGCACGCTTGATGCATCGCCTGGCCGACCAGCGCGGCTTGTCAGCGGGCGAATGGCGCAAGGCCAGCCCTCAGGCGCGCGAGGTGCTGGCGCAGTGGCTGGAACAAGGATGGTTGACCATCAACGCCGAAAAATGATGTTTTTTGACAATGCCTGAAATCGGTTTTGTTGTTGGCGTTCGTATCAGATCCAAGCTGGGGCTTATACTCAGTGGCTGGGTTAATTACGCTCGAGGTAATTGATCTGGCAGAAAATTAACAAGTGAAGGCTTGGATTTTCTGCAGAAACGAAAAAATTTTTTCCATTCATCAAGGATCCTAAAATATGAACAAATCTCTCGCCCTGGCCGCCATCGTTGCAGCTATTGCCCTGTCTGCTTGCGGTAAAAAAGAAGCCCCTCCCGCACCCGCACCCGCACCTGCTCCTGCAGCTGCTCCCGCACCTGCTGCTGACGCTGCTTCCGCTGCTGCTCCTGCTGCTGCACCAGCTGACGCTGCTTCTGCTGCCGCTCCTGCTGCTGCACCTGCTGCAACCGACAAGAAGTAATCTTTGCTTCTGCCTTGAAAAAACCGCCTCAGGGCGGTTTTTTTACGCCTGTATGGATATTGGCGAGGCGCTACACACGCAGCCAGCCTGAGCCCGTGAGCGCATCGGCCACGGCAATCTCCACGCCATCGCCCAGCACTTGGCGCAGCGCTGATTCGGCCAGCTCTGGGCGGTTGTTTTGGCGGCTCAGGTGGCCGGCCAACACGCGGCGCAGGCTGGGCTTGAGCTGCTCGGCGATGCCTGCCGATTGCGCGTTGGAGAGGTGGCCAACTTCACCGCCCACTCGGCGCTTGAGAAAGTGGGGGTAGGCCGACTGGCTGAGCATGTCCGCGTCGTGGTTGCATTCCAGCAGCAGGGCGTGGCAGCCTTGCAACTGGTGCAGCACCGAGGCCGGCGCGTGGCCTAAGTCGGTCAGAACTCCTAAGCTGCGCTGCCCGTCGCTGCAGCGCAACTGCAGCGGCTCCAATGCATCGTGGGGCACGGCAAAGGGGCGCAACTCCATGGCGCCCAAGTCAATGCGGTCACCGTCGGCGGTGATGTGAAGCAAATCACCCAGCTCAGGCTGGCCGCAGCCGCGCCAAGTGCCTTCGCTCATCCAAATGGGCAGGCCGTGGCGGCTGGCCAAGGCGGGTGCGCAACCCACATGGTCGCCGTGCTCGTGGGTGATGAAGATGGCGTCTAAATCTTGGGCGCCCAAACCGGCCATGGCCAGTCGCTGGGTCAAGGTGCGCAAGCCCAGACCGCAGTCCACCAGCACCCGGCAAGGCCACAAACCCGAGGCCTCCACCAAAGTGGCGTTGCCTGAGCTGCCACTGCCCAGGCTTTTGAAACTCAGCACTTTGGTGAGCTTAGAGGCAGGTTTATTTCAGATCGTCCGCGATGACTTGAACAATTCGCTTGGCATTGGCCGAGGTGTCGGGCTGGCCTTCAGCGTTGAGCACTGACACCGTGGTGCGGTTGGCTTCGCTGCGCAGTGCAATGCGGTACTTCAGCGGGGCTGGGGCGGTGCTGCTGCTGAACAGGCGTGCAAACATCCCTTTGTCTTTTTGGTCGGCCAGAGGGTCCACGTAGCGCACAAAGTAAATGCCCTGGGCACGGTCGCGGTCTTCCACGGTAAAGCCGGTGCGGTCCAGCGACAGCCCGACCCGGCGCCAGGCCCGGTCAAAGCCTTCAGAGATGTCCACCACGGGCTGATTGGCTTGGCTGGCCACGCGGGCCACCGGTGGGCGGGCGGCAGGGGCTGCCGCGTTGGCTTGCTCGGTGCTTGCTCCCAAGCGGACCATCAGCCGGCGCAAAAACTCGGCTTCGAGCTCCGGGTCGGCCGGCCTGGGCTGCCAGATGGTGCTGCCGCTGTTGCTGGCGCCGCCTTGCACCACCTCTATCAAGCCGCGGTGGCTGATGAAAATCTCGGTCTGGCCGTTGGCGGTGCGCTCTAAGCGGGTGCGAAACTTGTCGCGCTCGCCGGTGGAGTAGAGGTTGTCGATCACGCGGCCAATGCTGCGGCGAATGAAGTCTTGCGGCAACTTGGCGCGGTTTTCGGCAAAGTCGGTTTCCACAATACCCAGTTTCTGGTCTTCGATGTTGAGCAAAAACCCCGCTTCTTGCCAGAACTCCCGCACCGGCTCCCACAGCCTGTCGGGTGAGCGGGCCACCACCAGCCAGCGTTGGTTGCCTGCGCGCTCCACGCGGATGTCGCCCACGCTGCTGGCGGCCGTGGCCACATTGCTTTGGGCGGTGGCCGTGGCCTGGGTCGATTCAAAGCGGCTGGCCGTGACAGCGGCACCAGGCACGTTGTAGCGCGGCTCGCGGCTCAGTTGTGTGAGGTCGGGCGGCACGTCAAGTGAGGGCGTGGTTTTGCTGCCGCTGGACTTGTAGTCCACCTTGTCGCCCGACATCAAGCTGCCCAAACTGGAGCAGCCGGCCAGGCCCAGTACAGCCATCGTCAGGGCCGTGGTGCGCAAGCCACGCTTGGCGCGCTCGGCGCGTGTGGAAAAAATGGGGTTCACTTCGGGGTCCTTGGGTTCAGATCAGGCCGCAGGCCTTGAGCGCGCTTTCCAGCACAGGCTCATTGGCGCTGTCCAGGGGGGTCATGGGCAAGCGCAGGGTGGGGCCGCACAGCTGCATGCGGGCCATGGCCCACTTCAGCGGAATGGGGTTGGCTTCGACAAACAAATGCTTATGCACAGGCAACAGCGACAGCTGCAATTCCATGGCGCGGCGGGCGTCGCCCGCAATGGCGGCCATGCACATCTCGTGCATGAGGCTGGGCGCAATGTTGGCCGTCACACTCACATTGCCCTGGCCGCCGCACAACATCAGCGCCACGCTGGTCGGATCGTCGCCGGAATACAGGGCAAAGTGGGCTGGCTTTTCTTTGATGAGCCACAGCGCGCGTTCAATGTTGCCGGTGGCTTCTTTGATGCCCACAATGCCCGGCACCTGGGCCAGGCGCAGCACCGTGGCATGCGCCATGTCGGCCACCGTGCGGCCGGGCACGTTGTAGAGCACCATGGGCAGGTCCACGGCCTCGGCAATGGTGCGAAAGTGCTGGTACTGGCCTTCTTGCGTGGGCCGGTTGTAGTAGGGCACCACCTGCAGCTGGCAGTCGGCGCCCACGCTCTTGGCAAAGCGGGCCAGCTCCATGGCCTCGGCCGTGGAGTTGGCGCCGCAGCCGGCCATGATGGGGATGCGACGGCTGTGCGTTTTGGCTTGCTCGACGGCCACGCGGATGATCTCGCAGTGCTCCTCGACGTTGACCGTGGGCGACTCGCCTGTGGTGCCCACCACGCACACGCAGTCTGTGCCTTGCTCAATGTGCCAGTCCACGAGTTTGCGCAGGGCAGGGTAGTCCACACTGCCGTCGGCCTGAAAGGGCGTGGCCAGGGCCACGATGCTGCCGGTGATCATGTTCATTGCAATTGAGCGGGTTGGGTGCTTTGGCTCTTGGGGCAAAAGCAGCTTAAATGGGAGTAGCCATTCTACTCAGTGGCCTGCAGCTCAAAGGCTCAAGCCTTGGCTCAGCCCAGCACATGCCTGGCTGGCTCTGCACCCGGGGCTTGGGCGTCTTCGCGCACGGCCACCAAGCGCTGCACAAAGCGTTCAGGCCAGCCGGGCCGGGCCGCTTCAAAGCCATCTTCAAAAGCCACAGTGCGCAAACCCGCAAAGGCCGTGAGCAGTTCGCCGGGCTGGAGCAAAAACTCGGGCCGTGAGGGCTTGCCAATGCGGGCTTGGGCCGCCCCAAAGGTTTCATAAATGAGCACGCCGCCAGGGGCCACGCTCTGGGCGATGGTGGGCAGCAGGGGCCGCCACAGGTAGTTGGTCACCACCACGGCAGCAAACTGGCGCCCTAGAAGCGGCCAGGGGCCTTGCTCGATGTCGGCCAGCACCGTCTCGCAGCGCTCGGCCGGCAGGCCCAGGCCGGCCAGAGCGGCGGCCGAACGGTCCACGCCCACCACCGGGTGGCCGCGCTGAACAAACCAGGCCAGGTGCCGACCTTCGCCGCACGCCACATCAAGCACCACGCCCTGCGCAGGCACCAAGTGCGACCATCGCTTTACCCATGCAGAGGCGCGGCTTGCGTCTGCGCCCGGCCCCAAGCAGCCCCCAGGCTGGGGTGAAGAAGGCAGGGCGGTGCTCAAAAGCAGGCCCAGACCTGGTCGGCCACCATCAGCAAAAAGTCGGGCCGGGTGTAGAGCAGCAGCACGCCCAAGCTGGCCAGCACGGCAGTTGCACCAGCGGCGCTGCGGATCAGCCAAACATGAGGGGTTTTCATGGCTGTATTTTGTCAGGCGGCTGCGGGCTGGGCGCCCCGTTCAATGGGCGCCTCGCGCACCGGCAGGTTGACCGCTGCGGCAAACACCCCCAAGGCGATGGAGATGTACCAAACCATGTCGTAACTGCCCGTGCGGTCGTAGAGCACACCGCCCAGCCACACGCCCATGAAGGAGCCCAGCTGGTGGCTGAAAAACACAAAGCCGCTGAGCATGGACAAATACTTGACACCAAAAATTTGGGCGACGGATGCATTGGTCACAGGCACGGTGGACAACCACAGCAAGCCCATGGTGGCTGAAAACACATACACGCTGGTGGGCGTGAGCGGCACAAGCAAGAACACGCTGATGGCGGCCGCCCGGGCCAGGTAAATAAAGGCCAAGATGTGCTTTTTGGAGCGGGTTTGCCCCAGCCAGCCCGCCAAATAAGTGCCAAACACGTTGAACAGCCCAATCAAGGCCAAGGCAAAGCTGGCCACCCCGGGCTCCATGCCCGCGTCTTTGAGGTAGCTGGGCAAGTGGATGCCAATAAAAACCACCTGAAAGCCGCACACAAAGTAGCCCGCCGTGAGCAACTGGAAACTGGGGTAGCGAATGGCTTCTTTGACCGCTTGCATCACGGTTTGCTCGGCCTGGCCGGCAGGCGGCGCACCTTTGTGTTCCCGCAGGCCGCGGGCCAGGGGGATCATGATCAAGCAAGCGGCGGCCAGCATGAACAAGGCCTCTTGCCAGCCAAAGCGGCTGATCAGCCAGCCTTCGGTGGGCACCATCAAAAACTGACCAAATGAGCCCGCCGCTGCCGCCACCCCCATGGCCCAGGTGCGCTTGTGGGCTGGCACGTTGCGGCCAATCACGCCGTAGACCACGGCGTAGGTGGTGCCGGCCTGGGCCCCGCCAATCAAAAGGCCTGTGGCCACAGTGAACTGCCAGCCGGTGGCGGCCAGGCCCATGCCCACCAAGCCCAGGGCGTACAGCACGCTGCCGGCCATGATGACCCGCATGGCCCCGTAGCGGTCGGCCAAGATGCCCGCAAAAATGCCAATCACACCCCAGGCCAGGTTTTGCACGGCAATGGCAAACGCAAAAGTCTCACGCGTCCAGCCTTGGGCCTGAGTGATGGGTTGCAGCCACAGGCCAAAGCCGTGCCGGATGCCCACCGACAAGGTGACGATCAAGGCACTGCACACCAGCACCTGCGTCATGGACAAGGTGTGCGCAGGGGGCGGTGGGGGAGTGCTTGGTGCAGTAGAAGACATGCTCTTAATGTAACCAGCGTGACCGCAATCAAAGCCTGGCCGCTGTCCGCTGGCAGACAAGCAAGGTCAGGGCGTGCAAGCGGTTTGTGTGCCTTGCATGCGGCGATAAGCTGTGTATTTGTACAGTTATTTATTCTTTGCGGACTACAATCAGGCCACTTTTTTCCACCACCACCATGGCTGTCAACATTCCTTCGGACTATTCTGAAAGCTCTATCCGCGTGCTCAAGGGCTTGGAGCCCGTCAAGCAGCGCCCGGGCATGTACACCCGCACCGACAACCCCTTGCACATCTTGCAAGAGGTGTTGGACAACGCCGCCGACGAGGCCTTGGCCGGCCACGGCAAGAAAATAAAGGTCACCTTGCATGCCGACGGCTCGGTCAGCATCGAAGACGACGGCCGGGGCATCCCCTTTGGCATGCACCCGGAGGAAAAGGCGCCTGTGATTGAACTGGTGTTCACCCGCCTGCACGCGGGCGGCAAGTTCGACAAAGGCAAGGGAGGCGCCTACAGCTTTTCAGGTGGCCTGCATGGTGTGGGTGTGAGCGTGACGAACGCGCTGGCCAAGCGCCTGGAAGCGAGCAGCCACCGTGAAGGCCAAATCGCCACGCTGGTGTTCTCAGGCGGCGACGTGATCGAGCCACTGCTTACCCGCAAGCTGGCCGAGGGCGAGCGCAAGCAAGGCACCACCGTGCGCGTGTGGCCAGACGCCAAGTACTTTGAGTCCAGCGCCCTGCCCATGAACGAGCTGACGCACCTGCTGCGCAGCAAGGCCGTGCTGATGCCGGGCGTCAGCGTCACCCTGGTGAATGAAAAAACCAAAGACACCCAGAGTTGGCAGTACAAGGGCGGCCTGTGCGACTACCTCATGCAGACGCTCAATACCGACCCGGTGATTCCGCTCTTTGAAGGCGAAGGCTTTGCCGACGCCAACCACGACAGCTTTGCCGAAGGCGAGGGCGCCAACTGGGCGGTGGCATTCACCGAAGACGGCGCGCCCGTGCGCGAGAGCTACGTCAACCTCATTCCCACCACTGCCGGCGGCACGCACGACAGCGGCCTGCGTGACGGCCTGTTCAACGCCGTGAAAAGCTTTATTGAGCTGCACAGCCTCTTGCCCAAGGGCGTCAAGCTGCTGCCCGAAGATGTGTTTGCCCGTGCCAGCTACGTGCTGTCGGCCAAGGTGCTGGACCCGCAGTTTCAGGGCCAAATCAAAGAGCGCCTGAACTCGCGCGACGCGGTTCGCTTGGTTTCAAGCTTTGTGCGGCCCACGCTGGAACTGTGGCTCAACCAGCATGTGGACTACGGCAAAAAACTCGCGGAACTCGCCATCAAGGCCGCGCAAACCCGGCAAAAAGCCGGGCAAAAAGTTGAAAAGCGCAAAAGCTCGGGCGTCGCCGTGCTGCCCGGCAAGCTGACCGATTGCGAGAGCAAAGACATCTTGCACAACGAAGTGTTTTTGGTCGAGGGAGATTCTGCCGGCGGCAGCGCCAAGATGGGCCGCGACAAAGAAAGCCAGGCCATCTTGCCGTTGCGCGGCAAGGTGCTCAACACCTGGGAGGTCGAACGTGACCGGCTGTTTGCCAACAACGAGATTCACGACATCTCGGTGGCCATAGGCGTGGACCCGCACGGGCCCAACGACAACCCCGACATGAGCAACCTGCGCTACGGCAAGGTCTGCATCTTGTCAGATGCAGACGTGGACGGCTCGCACATCCAGGTGCTGCTGCTGACGCTGTTTTTCCGCCACTTCCCCAAGCTGATAGAAACCGGCCACCTGTACGTGGCCAGGCCCCCGCTGTTTAGGGTAGATGCGCCTGCGCGCGGCAAAAAACCAGCCTCCAAAGCCTACGCGCTCGACGACGGCGAGTTGACCGCCATCATCGACAAGCTGCGCAAAGACGGCGTCAAAGAAGGCGGCTGGAGCATCAGCCGCTTCAAGGGCTTGGGCGAGATGAGCGCAGAGCAGCTGTGGGACACCACGCTCAACCCCGACACCCGCCGCCTGCTGCCCATTGAACTGGGGCCGTTGGACAACGCGGGCACCGAGCACCTGATGATGCAGCTCATGGGCAAAGGCGAGGCGGCTGCCAGGCGTGAGCTGATGGAGTTGCACGGCGACAGCATTGACATTGATGTGTGAGTTTTCGGTCGGTGCCCCAGCCACAGGCGCCAATACCGAATTCTTACCAGGTAATACAATCTGAAAAACACCCTCCAGCACCCTTGATACAAGGCGCAGCACCATGCTTTCTACCCTGACCAGCAAAGGCCAAGTCACCATTCCCCAGGCCCTGCGCCAGCGTTTGGGGCTGGCGCCTGGGCAAGCCGTGGAGTTTGGCCTGAGCGCTGACGCCACTTGCATCACACTGCGCCCGGCACCCTCGGCGCGCCAATTGCCCACCCAAGGCTTTGGCATGGTCAAGGTCAGCGGCCCGCATGTGGCGCCCGACTGGGATGCCGCCCAATTGACGGAACCATGAAGCAGCGCACGCCCCAATTAACGGCCTTGGACACCAATGTGTTGGCACGTTATTACGTGCAGGCCGAGCAGTCTGATGAGATCACTCGTCAGCAATGTGAACAATCCCGCGCCTTGCTTGAAAGTGGCAAGCCCATTTTTGTGGCCACCACGGTGGCGCTGGAGCTCGAATGGGTGTTGCGCGGTTTTTACAAGCTCAAGCCTGGCACTGTGGCCGACGTTTTTACGCACCTGCTGGCCATGCCCCATGTGCAAGTGCAAGACCGCCAAGCCCTGCAAAGCGCCTGCGATGCCTTGGTGCAAGGCTTTGACTTTGCAGACGCCTTGCACCACGCCAGCAGCCGCCACGGAGATGTGTTTGTGACCTTTGACGAAAAAGGCTTTGCCAAACGCGCATCTGCCCATGGCTGGGCCCCCAAGGTGCAACTGCCCTAGAAACGGACAAGCCATCCGGACAACTGCTGCGATCTGCCAGCCCAGCGCCAGCCACATTTCCATTTGATTCGATAAAAGCCAACGTATTTTTATGACAACCGAGCTCTTGACCCCCGACCCCACCGCCGGCCCCGAAGGCGACCACCTGGGCGCCTACGCCCAGCGCGCTTACCTAGAGTACGCCCTGTCCGTGGTCAAAGGCCGTGCCTTGCCCGACGTGTGCGACGGCCAAAAACCGGTGCAGCGGCGCATTTTGTATTCCATGGACCGCATGGGCCTGTCTTACAGCGGCCCCAACGGCAACACGGCTTCTAAGCCCGTCAAAAGCGCCCGCGTGGTGGGCGACGTGCTGGGCCGCTACCACCCGCACGGCGACACCGCCGCCTACGACGCGCTGGTGCGCATGGCGCAAGACTTTTCCCAGCGCTACCCGCTGGTCGATGGCCAAGGCAACTTTGGCTCGCGCGACGGCGACGGCGCCGCCGCCATGCGCTATACCGAGGCGCGCCTGGCCAAAATCACCACGCTCTTGCTCGACGAGATCGACATGGGCACGGTGGACTTCATCCCCAACTACGACGGCTCCACCGAAGAGCCTCGGCAACTGCCCGCCCGCCTGCCGTTCACCTTGCTCAACGGCGCCAGCGGCATTGCCGTGGGCTTGGCCACCGAAATCCCCAGCCACAACCTGCGCGAAGTGGCCGACGCCTGCGTGGCGCTGATCAAAAACCAGCAGCTCCCAGAGCTTGAACTCCAAGCCCTCATCCCCGGCCCCGACTACCCCGGCGGCGGGCAAATCATCAGCCCGGCCGTTGACATTGCCGAGGCCTACCGCACCGGGCGTGGCAGCTTGAAAGTGCGCGCCCGCTGGAAAATTGAAGAGCTGGCCCGTGGCCAATGGCAGCTGGTGGTCACCGAGTTGCCGCCCGGCGTGAGCAACCAAAAAGTGCTGGAAGAAATTGAGGAGTTGACCAACCCCAAGGTTAAAACCGGCAAAAAAACACTCACCCCAGACCAGCAACTGCTCAAAGCCAGCTTGCTGGCCGTGCTTGACGTGGTGCGTGACGAGTCCAGCAAAGACGCGGCCGTGCGTTTGGTGTTTGAGCCCAAGACCAGCCGCATTGAGCAACAAGAGCTCATCACCGCGCTCTTGGCCCACACCAGCTTGGAGACCTCGGCGCCCATCAACATGACCATGGTGGGCATAGACGGGCGGCCGGTGCAAAAGTCGCTGCGCCAAATTTTGCTGGAGTGGATCAGCTTCAGGCAGACCACCATCACCCGCCGCAGCCAGCACCGCTTGGCCAAGGTGCTGGACCGCATCCACATTCTGGAAGGCCGGCAGCTGGTGCTGCTCAACATCGACGAGGTGATCGCCATCATCCGCCAAAGCGACGAGCCCAAGGCCGCGCTGATGGCGCGCTTTGCCCTGAGTGAGCGCCAGGCCGAAGACATTCTTGATATTCGCCTGCGCCAGCTGGCCCGGCTAGAGGCCATCAAGATCGAGCAAGAGTTAGCTGAGCTGCGCGGCGAGCAAGGCAAGCTTGAAGAGATTTTGGGCAACCCCGCCGCCCTGCGCCGCTTGATGGTCAAGGAAATCGAGGCCGACGCCAAAACCTTTGCAGACGCGCGCCGCACCCTCATTCAAGAAGAAAAGAAATCGGTGGCCGAGGTCAAGATCGTCGACGAGCCCGTCACCGTGGTGGTGTCTGAAAAAGGCTGGGTGCGCGCACGCCAGGGCCATGGCCATGATGCCGCCAGCTTCGCCTTCAAGGCTGGCGACGGCCTGTACGGCACCTTTGAATGCCGCACCGTGGACCTGCTCATTGTCTTTGGCACGGCCCAAGGCGGCGCAGGTCGTGTGTACAGCGTGCCCGTGGCCACCTTGCCCGGCGCGCGCGGCGACGGCCAGCCCATCACCACCCTCATTGAGCTTGAAGCCGGCACCCAACCCGCCCACTACTTTGCCGGCCCCACCTCTGCCACCTTGTTGATCAGCGGCTCAGGCGGTTACGGCTTTTTGGCCACGGTGGAGAACATGGTCTCGCGCAACAAAAGCGGCAAGAGCTTCATCACGCTGGGAGAAGGCGAGAGCGTGTGCGCCCCCTCCCACGTCAGCGGCTCCAGCGCCACTGTGGCCCCAGGCGCCAAGCCCCTGCTGGCCGCCGCCCATGTGTGCTGCGCCAGCACGGGCGGGCGCATTTTGACCTTTGACATCAGCGAGCTCAAAACCATGGACAAAGGCGGCCGGGGCCTGACCCTGATTGATTTAGATGCCAAAGACACCCTGGCCGGCGCCTGCGCCTACACGCGCAGCGTCAAGATCGAAGGTGTGGGCCGAGGCGGCAAAGAGCGCGAAGAAACCCTGGAAATCCGCAGCCTGAACAACGCCAAAGTCAGCCGCGCCAAAAAAGGCAAGCTGGCGGATCTGGGTTTCAAGCCAAACAAAGTCACGCGGGTGGAGTAAGCGCCTTCAAGCCTGCGCTTTGTGGCGCAGCGCTCAGCCGCCCGATGTCCGCAACCCATCTCTTGCCCTGTAGGAGCCGGCCTGTCGGCGAATTTTGGCGTGAAGGAATGCCTGTTGACCGCCGCGATTCGCTTGCAGGCAAGCTCCTACAAAGACAAGCCGCCTCCCGCGTGAGGCAATGAATGTTTCAAGCCGCCTCCCGCGTGAGGCGATGCCCGTTGGCCGACACAAACTCCCCTGTAGGAGCCGGCCTGCCGGCGAATGTTCCCCTGAGGTGATGTCTGCTGCCTGTACACATCGCAGGCATGCCTCCTCCTACAGGGGCTGGGGACAGTGCTCGCCCACCATCTGTTTTTGTAGGACTGCGCATCAAGGCGCTGCCTTCAAGCCCAGGCGCTCTGCATCAACGCCAAGCTCAGCGCCAGACCTGCCCCTCCGCCCGCACGCTGCCATTGAGGTAAACGCCCCGGGCTGATGCGCCTGAGCACCGGCCACAACGCCAGCGCCAGGAGAAACTGGCCCAGCTCAATTCCCGCGTTAAAGCTCAGCAGGCCCAGCCAGGCATGTGGGCTGCTGAGCTCCAGCCCAGCCATGGCCGAGGCAAAGCCCAGCCCGTGCACAGCGCCAAAGCCCAGCACCATAAGCGCCTCCACCGCCATTGGCAAACTGCCGCGCCACAGCAGCATGAGCGCGCTGGCCGCGAGGGTGGCGGCAATGGCGGGCTCTACCCAGGCGCCTGTCAAGTGGACTTTGAGCTGCGGCGATGCCAGCAGCACCACCGCATAACTGCTGGTATGCGCGGCGGTGAAGCTGGTCAAGAGCCACACCCATCGGCGCAGCTGTACCCGTTTGAGCAGCATCAGCGCCAAAAAAAGCAAATGGTCCGCGCCCAAGGCCAAGTGCGTCAGCCCCTGCCGCACATGGCGTTGCACCACTGCCCAGCCTGAGGGCCGCAGCGCGCTGCTGGGCCAGTCGGGGCTGAGCAATAGCGGGTGGCGCCCGTCTTGATGGATGATCTCCACCCTCAAGCTGTCGCTGATGCCCGGCACAAACATGTCAAAGCGCAGCGTCAGCTGGTCCAGCGATGGCCGCTTGTGGGGCGCATCGGGCCAGGCAAAGCGCAGGTAAAAAAGCAGCTGGTCTGACCGGGGGCCGTGATCGGCGTGCGCCAGGCTGAGCAGCGCCACCTCAAAAGCAAGCGCTTTGGCGCCAGTCAGGCTGAGGTGTTCACGCAACTGCTGCTCCCAGCGCGAGCTTTCGCGCTGCAGGCCCTGCGCATCCAGCAGCCCATCAGGGTCGGTGGCCACGCCCGCAAAGGCCTTGACGGGCAGGGCCAGCACCATGAATGCCGCGTCTTGGCGCACATTCAAGCTGGCCTGGTTGGTCGACATCAGGTGCGCATGCGCTGCGCCCCACAGGCACAGCAGCCAGCCCAACGCCCACTTGGCGGCTTGGCCCCTCATGCTGAGCCGCTGATCAGCTCAGCTGGCTCAATTGGTGCGTCCATAGACACAGCGCTGCACAAAGGGGTAGCTGGTCGTCACATGGTAGTGGTAGGTCCCAGTGGGGGACTCGGGGGTGGGGCCGGTGTGGCCATTGCAGCGGTCCAGGCCGCCCACCACTTGGCCCGTGAACTCCCAGTCTTGCTCAAAGTGACCCATGGGAAAGAAGGTGGTGGAGGGTCGGTTGGCGTCGGGGGTGGGCTTGAGCGTCCAGCCGGAGCTGACCGCAGCCAGCGTGCTGCTGCCATTGGTGGCGCTGCTGTCGCCGTACTGGGTGTAAATGGGAAAGCCGTCTTTGGCCCAGCCAATCAGGGTCATGGACTTGCCGTTGTTGCTGTTGCGCTTGTCAATCAGCGCCGTGGGCAGACCATGGTAGTGGTACTCGCCGTTGGGCTGCACATGGGCGTTGCTGGAGTCCACCCCAAAGTTAAATTGCCAGGGCGAGGTGCTGCCCGGCAGCGCCACCATTTGCCAGCCCGTGCCACCCGCGTAATTGCAGCCGGCGCTGCCCGTGGCCGAATTGGGGCAGGTGCCGGCCGTGGCCGGGTCAAATTTGACGCTGTTGAGCGCATAGCCCGGGGCGTTGCCTGGGCCACTGGCGTTTGTGTAGGTGTCGAGCTTGGTGGGCAAGAAGGGGATGCTTCTGGCCACGTTCTGGGCGGAAATTTTGGTGGCAAATTGCCCGCCTGTGACGGCGTGGTTGGGCACGCCATTGCCCGACAGCACCCGAGTGCTGGTGTTGCAGGACCAGTTGTAGGTGAAAGCCAGGCTTTCGGAGATGGGCGTGCTCGAGACCGGCGAAGTCAGGTTGTATTGAAGCGCCTGATTGCCAGACTCCGTCAAGCTGCAGAGGGTGCTGGCTGCGAGCAATCCCGTGGTCACAGACATGGCCGTTGAAGCAGCGCTGGACCCCGCCGCATTGACCGCTTTGACCGAACACGAATAACTGGTCCCGTTGAGCAAACCCGTGACCGAAATGGGGCTGGCTGTGCCATCTGCGGAAACAGCTGTGCCGTTGGCGGGGGTGCAAGTGGCGGTGAAGCTGGTAGCGGCGGTGCCGGTGCTGGCGGCGGTGAAGTTCACGCTGGCTGCGTTGTTGCCCGAGGACACGCTGGCAATGGTCGGAGACAAAGGGGCCGTGGGGGTGGGCACGGTGGGCGTGGTGGTGCCCGTCGCCGTCAGAGTGACCGAGGAGGTCGCCACGTTCTTGCTGCCATCGGTGATGGTCATGGTAGCGACATAGGCGCCTGCCACATCGGCTTTGAAACTGGGGCTGGCGGCTGTGGTGCTGGCCAGCGTGGCGGTGCTGCCCGAGGGCACGGAGGTCAAGGCCCACGAATAGGTGTAAGCACTGCTGCTGACCACATCACCCCGCAGCACGGCCGTCATGCTCACATTGGTGGAGTTGCTGACCACCGCACTCACACTCGCAGGCAAACCCGGCTTGAGCTTGTCGGCCACCGTGGGGGTGCCGTTGAAAAACATCCAATTGGCGGTGGCGGTCTCCAAACCCACAATGCGCTTGAGGACCTTGATCGCGTCTGACAAATCCACCGCGCCATTGCCGTCCACATCGGCGGCATAAGCTTGGTAGGCGGTCAAAGGTGCGCCGCCTGAGTTGACTTCCAGGCCCACAATCATTTTGAGGATAGAAATCGCGTCGGTCAGGTCCACCGCTGCGGCGGCCACGGCAGAAGGGGTGGTCGACGTCTCAGACGTGGTCGAGGCCGTGGCAGTGGTCGTGGTGGCAAGGGTTTGAGCTTG